>NZ_JAUBPT010000075.1:0-38789 GCF_036700905.1 Microcoleus sp. S13_C3
ACTGACTACTGACTACTGACTACTGACTAATGACTAATGACTACTGACTACTGACTACTGACTACTGACTACTGACTACTGACTAATGACTACTGACTACTGACTACTGACTACACGACTTCTTTAAGATTAAAGGCAGCTTCTGTGAGTTGTTGAGTACCGATTTTAACTTGATTAATGCCGCTGACTGTTTGAGACGCAGATTCCTTCATAGAAGTCATGGCATCACCTACTTGCTGAATTGCGCTCGCCTGGTGTTTCACATTAAATGAAATTTGCTGGTTGCTAGCAAACACCAGATTGCAAGCTTCCCTCACGCCCGTAAAAGCTTCGGCCGTATCTTGTGCGGTTTTCACCCCTTCTGCAACCGTTTTGCGACTATCTTCAGTTGCTTTCAACGTTGAGTCGATCGCGCCCTTAATTTCTGGAATAATACCATTAATCTTTTGTGCTGCTTGTTGGCTTTCATCGGCTAACTTACGAATTTCGCTTGCTACCACCGCAAAACCTTTACCGTACTCGCCGGCTCTGACTGCTTCAACAGCGGCGTTGAGAGCCAGCATATTAGTTTGGCTGGCTAAATCGCTAACCAAACTTGCGAGAGTCGATATATTGCCAATCTGACTCGTGCTGTCGTCGAGTCGATGATTTTGCTTAGAAATTGCCACCACAGCTTCTCTAAGATTCAGCATTTGATTGAGAGTTTGATCTACCTTTTTAGTACCTTCTTCGGCTAGATTTAAAGCTTGGCGAGCAGCAACGGCAACAGACTCAGCTTGCTCGGCTGTTTGCTGAGAAGAGCGGCCCAAATTTTCTAGAGTTATAGTTGTTTGATTTACCGAGACAAATTGCCTATCTGCTATTTGCTCTTGCCGATTCATATTAGATTCTATTTGCAATGAAAATGACGATATTTGGTAAATCAACCCCCGAATGAGAGCAACAATCTGTTGCAAAAAAAACCATCCAAATCCCAGCACCACAGCCAGGGAAACAATAGCAATAAACGCTGCTATTTTCTGAAGAGAATCAATAGAAGAAAATAGCAACTTTTTGGGTGAACTATCCACAATTACTAAAAATTTATTTTTATTTTCATTGCGGGGAAAAACTGTATTATAGCTAATCACTAGATCCCTATTGTCAATATTTCCCTTGCCACCTGAGAGTATTTTAGCAACCATGTCTGCTGAATAATCATTTTTGACATTTTCCTTAGTGTTGAGTTCAAATCCCCATGCTTTTTTAGGATTGGGATGAGCCAGATAATACCCATCTTGATTTAAGATAAAAGATTGGTCTGATAGTTCAGGATTGAAATTTTTAACCATATCGAGCAGAGTGCTACCCAGGGCATTCGTAATGACAAAGCCTTGTCTTTTTCCTTTGGCATCAAAAACTGGAGTTGCGTAGCGAATTGTTGGCTTGTAAGGAATTTCTATTTTCCCCCTTTCCTCATTCAGATTTAAGGAAGACACATAGACTTCTCCTGGTTTTAGCTTCATTGTTGCCAAAAAGTAATCGGCGTCTGCTTTATTTTGTAGTTGAGACTCTGGAATAACTTGGAGATTTGTGTCGTCAGAATCTACGCGCACGATCTCCTTACCGCTATTATCTATGTAACGCAATTGCATATAATAGGGCTTGGCTTCCATCATGGATAAAAATGTGAGTTGCATTCGATAAACCCAATCTTTATAAGTTGAATTAGTTTGTTTGTCTACTCCATTTCCTTCTCTAGCTCTAATCATTCCCTGAACGGGGGGAGTTTTGCGGAGAAACAAAATATCGGCTCTCAGATTGTCAAATTGGTTAATCATTTGATTGGCGGTGGAATTAACACTGTCACTAAGGGTTATTAATGCTAAATTTTGTAGTGCTTCTGTTGAAGAAGAAATGCCATACCAACCAACCAGAGATACTGGAATCAAGGTACTTAAAATTAGGAGGAGGAGCAGTCGGTGCTGCATTTTTTGGAAAAATTTGTTCATCATTGGTTACGGGGAATTGGTTACGGGGAATTGGTTACTGGGAACTTGTACGCTCGCATAGTCTAAGTATAGGGAATTGGAAAATTGTACGCTCGCTTAGGCAAAGTATAGAGAATTGGGAAATTGTACGCTCGCTTAGCCGAAGTATAGGGAATTGGGAATTGGTATAAAATAAAAAATAACCACCCCCAAATAATAACTCACAAATGACAACTAACTAGACTCCTGACTTGAGATTAGGTTCTGATTGGCCAAGAAACAATTGATTACTCCCGTTAATATCGCTGGAATTGTAGCGAGGCCGATCGCCAAAGCAATTGATTTAATTTTTAAGGATATATTTCGCCTTTTTTGGGAACTCCTCATAATTCATTGCTCTCCTACAAAACTGCCTTCAAATCTAAGGCTGCTTCATTCAATTTTTGAGTACCGACTTTAGTTTGACTGATACCGCAAGCGGTTTGGGCGGCGGCTTGATTGAGAGAGTTCATAGCTTGCACTACCTGTTCGATCGCGATCGATTGCTGTTTGGCATTCAACGAAATTTGCTGAGAACTCAAAACCACATTGTTAATGGCATTGGCAACTCCTGCAAATGCCGCGGCGGTTTCTGAGGCAATATTCACGCCGGATTCCACTGTTTTAGTTCCTTCGTCTGTCACCATTACAGTTGAGTTAATCGCCTTTTGAATGTCAGCAACTAATAGATTAATTTGCGCTCCTGATTTTTTACTGCGATCGGCAAGTTTGCGAATTTCTGACGCCACCACGCCAAACCCCTTGCCGTGTTCTCCCGCCCGCACTGCTTCAACAGCAGCATTGAGTGCTAACATATTAGTTTGATTGGCCAAATCGCTAACTACAGTTGAGATATTACCAATGTGATCTGTTTGTTCGCTCAACTCTATAATTTGTCCTTGGATATCCTGAACTTTAGTTTTCAGAGTTGCCATTGCTTCTAAAGTTTGTTCTACAGCTTTTGTGCCACCTCCAGCTAAATTCAAGGCTTGCATTGCTTGAACTACGGCGGTTTCGATCTGCTGTGATGTCGCCCTGGAAGATGCTCCCAATTCGTCCATTGTAGTAGTAGTTTGATTTACTGAAGCTGCCTGCTGACTTGCCATCCGTTCCTGTTCTTCCACTGTGGCTGCAATCTCAGTGGAAGAAGTGGCGATCGAGCTAATTGCCCGATCGATAGTTTGGGCAATTCCTGACGAAATCAGCCAAGCTATAACCGCACCTAACACCAATAAAAACACGGAACCAAATACCAATGCCGAGAGCAAGAAAACTAAAGATTGCTTCGTTCTTTCTGTAGCTTGATTAATGGCTTTTACTTCTATTTCGCGAAATTGCTTATTTATGGTCACAAATTCCTCTACAAATTTTGTCTGTTTTCCTGTGTTAAATATAGCCAATGCTTCGGCTCTCTTATTTTGTTGTACTAAAACAACTATTTGGTTAGAACCATCATAATATTCTTGGCAGAGATCTAACATCCTGTCTAAACGATTTCTCTGTTCAGGATTTTCGATTTTCAAATCCGCACTCTTACCCGACTTGATAGCTAATTCTCTCCCTGTCTGAAAGTCCTTTAAAAAGTTCGGATTTTTATTAATGAAATACCCCCGCATTCCCCGTACCATTTGTTCAGCACCTGTGGACATATCATTTGCGTATCTGATCACATTTTCGATCCTTTCTACTTCTTGAAAATTATTCAATACCTGATTAGTAGTTGTATAAACTAGCAGAGGAAAACCCAAGTATATAGTGGCTGGTGCTACATATGCAAGCAGCATTCTATTTCTAATATTTAATTTGATTAACTTAGAAAACATATTTTTCTCCTTAATTTAAGCACGTGCATACACGCATTAGATTGCTTAGTCAAATCTCGCTTGAAAAGCGGATTTAGTATAACTCAATACGGTTTGGTTAAAACTATAGCCTTTCTCAGAAAGATGAGGTACTCATGGGCATAGGGCATAGGGCATAGGGCATAGGGCATAGCGCATACCTCACTTTTTTGAGAAGCGCTATATGTGTTCCTCAGAGATCCCCTCGCATCCTCGGCCTCGTTGCGGGGACGCAAGAGTAAGTTCTTGTCCCATCCGCTACTCCCCTTCGTAGGCAGGGCTGTTTCATTCTCTTGTACGGGCAATCCCACGCCCGGTTGCCCCCATATCTGAAACCCCGACCCGCTCGTCTATGGGCTGGGCGGGCACGGGGGGAGCGAGCTTAACCCAAGCGTATGGTGGTATAACTAACTTCTTTAGTCTTGGAGGTATTTCAAGATAATTCTCTCATGCTGAGTCGCGCTCGTTACCAGTCCAGATCTCTGCGTTGGATCGCGATTGCGAAGGAAATGAAATATCAAGCCAGATGCTTCACTTGACTCATGACACATATGCTTTTCGTAAGTCCTGTTTTTGATTCAAACCTCCTCATCCACAACAACTCCTCCTTTTGTCAGCAGTTTTTGCAAGTTCAGAATAGCCATCATTTTTTCCCCGTAAATAGCTGTCCCCCGTAGATATTCGCGGTTGGCAGAATGCAGCGCTGCCGGAACAGCCGCAATTTCCGACACATTTAAGTATATAATATCTAATATTTCGTCAACAACTATACCAGCGACCAAATCTGCCACTTCAACAACGATCGCCTTAGAGAGATAATTGGCAGCCTCCGACATATTGAAAGACATATTTAAAGCACTGCGAATATCAATTAGCGTCACAATTTCTCCCCGCAAATTTATATTTCCCACTATGCGATCTGGAGTGCAAGGAACCGGAGTTACTTGACCAATGTCAGTAAATTCGCGGACTAGATCCAAATGAATACCAAAGTATTCGCCATTCAAAGCAAACACTGCCAAAGACATATTAATTGCAGCATCATTTTCCTCCTCGCCTCGCCGCCTCAAATTATTAGCCCGCGATTTAAAAATTTCCTTTTCTTCCGGCGTAGCCTGTGGACAAAAAACTTGACTCTTGCTCAAAATTTTAGGATTTGCGCCTAACAATTTTGCATTTATTTGCCACTGTAAATTTTCCCTGTCTGCCTCGCATCCTCTTTCTTCATTACCTGCATTGCTTGGAGAAACAGGCCAGCTTTCCTCTGACTTTTCGGGAGAATATCGAATTAAGTGATCGAGATTCAGCAGCATGATAATATCGTCTTCGCAGCGGGCAAGTCCAGCTACAAAATGAGGAGAGGCTTCCGAATTATCTCGCCCGTAAGATAGCTGCGGAGTGATGGCATCTTCTGAGAGTTCCTTAACTTCGCGAACTTGATTGACAATTATACCGAGTTTCGATTCTTGCCACTCTATGACGATCGTACTATCTGTCACAGAATACTCTTGCCAAACGTATCCAAAACGAAGATTCAGATCCATCACGGGCAGAATTTCGCCCCGAAGGTCGATCGCCCCAACAATATCTTGAGGTGCTTCGGCAATTGCTGTCAACTCCGGCAGAAAGAAAATTTCCCGAACGTAGCAGGCTTCTATACCGCACAGAAAACCGTTCTGTTCAAAGATAAGATACGGTTTAGTTTCCATATTTTAGTGTACAGTTTCTTTACTGTATAATTTTAACAATTTTTTTTTAACATTCATCAGCACTTGACTAGCTGTCATTTTCCCCTGTGAATCTATGGGAGTGTTTGGCGGTAGTGCTTTCAGGATTTCACAAGATGAATTGTACATTTTAAGAGCTCTTTTTACTTGACCTTCTTTATTGTATATATTCCCTAGTTCTATATAGGCTGACACAAAAGAGGGACACATATAAATAGTCCTCTTTAATAATTTCTTTGCTGTTTCCAATTGCCCCTGTTCTTCAGCAATTTGAGCTTGTAAATAATCAGTAAATACTGAGCCTGGATCGACTTTTCTAGCTCGATTACAGTATTCTATTGCCTGAGAATAATTGCCGGAATTTGCCTGAACTTGAGCCATCAAATAATAAGCCTCAAAATTATGTCCCTGCAAGTCTATTGCCTCTTGTGCCTTGTTGATGGCCTCAGTATAATCTTTATTTTTAAATGATTTTTTAGCCTCTAAGATTAGCATTTGAGACGTTTGATTTTGAGCATTTTCTGCTAGTATTTTTTCTGTAACTGACACGGCATTGTTCGGCAAGCCATCCTCGATATAGCGAGAGGGCAGCATATTCCCCAGCGGATTACTTATTTTTAATACGACGGGCGGCATCTCAATCTCTGGAAAATTGCTGTTAGTAGTAACACTAGGTGGCATCGTTTCCCATGTTAGCAACTCACCACTATCATCGCCCATAGTATCTGCTTTGGGGAATTCCCGAAATGCCGAGTTGGCTTCCCCTACCGTCGCAACCCTAGACTCTATTTGACAGCCTTCCTCCGGTACTGCACCCCGGCACTGATAAACCACCGACTCCGGGAAAATCTTGGGTTCAAACTCGTTCATAATTTGACCGTAAACTTCAGCGTGACCGGTCATTAAATATCCTCCAGGTCTCAGGGTATTGGAAAATTTTTTCAGTACCAGTGAAATATACTTATGTTCAAAATACACAAAAACGTTTCTACACAAAATTAAGTCTATATTATAAAGATTTTGGTAAATATTAGGAAAGTCATCTGTGATTAAATTTACACAACTAAAGTTGACACTTTCGCGCAATTCTAGATTAATTTCCCAATCATTTTGCCTCTGATGAAAATACTGCTTTTGTATCTGCGGTTCTACCAAGCGAAACGACCAATGACTGTAAACTCCCTGGGGCGCTTTTTTGATTACTTTTTCATTGATATCTGTACCTAAAATTAATATTTTCCATTGCTCCCAATCGGGAATCAACTGTTTTAAAAGAATAGCTAAAGAATAAGGTTCTTCACCGGTAGAGCAGCCCGCACTCCAGATTCGGAGTGTCGGCTGCATTCCCAAAGTCTTGTGCAAGTTTCTTTTCTGCTCTATCAATTCAGGAAAAATTACTCTCTTTAACAGAGAAAACTGTCCTTTGTCTCGCATAAAATAACTTTCAATTGTTGTTAATAGCAATACTAATTCTGCCCATTCATTTTTACTTTCCAAAGTTAGGGCTGTTAAAAGGTTATAATATTTTTCGGGTTCTGCGATTTTTTTGGCTCTCATCCGAGTCAAAATTTTGTGAGACAAAGCCGAACGATCTTGCGACCGTATTCGCAAACCAATCTGAGTAGTAATTAAGTTAATAAATAGCTGAATTATTGAATCATTCATGTCCACTCAGGTAGATTCTTTTAATAATTGGGGAATTGGGAATTTTTACTGAGCTGGTGCTGAGTTTTTGCTGAGCCTAGCTGCTAGCCGGCGGCTCGTCGGTTCGCAAAGCCGAAGGGAGCCGAAGGGAAGTGCGTAGCTGAACTATTGGGAATTGGGGAACTTGTAAGCTCGTGTAGTAGAAGTATTGGGAATTGGGAATTGGGGAATTTGGAATTAGAAATCGGGAATTTAGCCGCTCGCCTGAACAAGAACAGTGTCACACCACATCATATCAGAAACTTGCCAGCTAATTAAAGGAAAAAGGCAAAAGGTAAAAGACAGAACCCAGGAAAAAATTATCCCTTATGCCTTCCACCTTCTGCCTTCAAAGGCATCAACCTCAAACTTTAAGCTGGATATATCCGCAGGCGGCGATTGGGTTCTTCCCCAAAACTGTGGGATTTCAGGTGATAGTGTTCCACAAGTTCGTGCTGCATTTTGCGGACGTTGGGAGAACGGGGCAAGAGTTCCACCGGCTGTCCCTTGGGAATGACAATTTGCTCCACTGCTAAGCGCGTTTCTTCCAGAGCTTCGAGCTCGTCAGAAGAACCGCTGCGGGCGAATAAGGCGAGGTCTGCCACTTCCGGGGTACCTGGGTCATCCATGTCCAACAGACGCCGCAAAGCTCTCGCTACGTGGGGAATAGTCGCGGCCTTAATTGTGTGCAGGGGAACTTGGCGAGTTTTAGCCAAGTGCCTCAATTTCGACTGGTTCCGAACGTTCGATCGCAAAGCCAAAACCACGTCAGCACTCTCAATATCCTTCGTCAGCAGCACCGGCAGATTCAGCGTCGAAATCACCTGTTCGAGCTGGTGTCGAGGTATGCCGTAAGGATAAACGTGGAGGGGCAAATCTTCGCCGTTAGGGCCGACATTATGGGAATAGCGTCCGGGGGTGGGTACTGGTTCGACGGACAGGGATTCTTCGAGCAGTTGCTCGAAATACCGAGTCTCAGCAACCGGCGCGCTCTTAGCAGCGAAGTTCGCGCCTTGAGCGGGCATCGGCACCATTTTGCCAGCACTCCGCCACCCAGAGATCGGTGTGACGGGCCGGATTGCCGATACAGCAGCGGGGCCGCCGGAAGCTGGCATTCCCGGAAACCGGGCGGGGGGAGCGGCTGAGTCGCGCTCGATAATTACTTCTCCCGTCTCGCTGACACTTCTGATTTGCTGGCTCGGTTCGCGTCCCCGCAGCAGAGTGTCGATCGAATCTGCAACTCGCTCGTGTATTACCCAGCGCTGGCGTTCCAGCATTTCGACGGCTATTTCAAAAGTTGGCGGTGATTTGCGCTCCAAAACCGTCTTTTGAGAACCGCGCCGTCTTGCTTCGTCATCTCCCAGCGTCACCGCTTGGATGCCCCCAATTAAATCGGCCAGAGTCGGGTTTTTCATCAAGTTTTCGAGCCGGTTCCCGTGGGCGGTACCCACCAACTGCACGCCCCTTTCGGCGATCGTCCGAGCCGCCAAAGCTTCGAGTTCCGTGCCTATTTCGTCAATCACGATCACTTCCGGCATATGGTTTTCCACTGCTTCGATCATGACTTGGTGCTGGAGTTCGGGGCGGGAAACTTGCATTCTGCGAGCTCTGCCGATCGCTGGGTGGGGAATATCTCCATCTCCGGCAATTTCGTTGGAGGTGTCGATGATTACCACCCGTTTTTCCAAGTCATCGGCGAGCACGCGGGCAATTTCCCGCAGGGCCGTGGTTTTGCCAACACCGGGGCGGCCGAGCATCAAAATTGACTGACCGGTTTCCACCAAATCGCGGATAATGCCGATCGTCCCGAACACAGCGCGGCCCACCCTCAAAGTCAACCCGATAATCTCGCCGCTGCGGTTGCGAAGGGCGCTAATTCGGTGCAGGGTTTGCTCGATACCGGCTCGGTTGTCGCCGCCGAAGTGGCCGACTCGATCGATGCAATAGTTGAGGTGTGCCTTGGAAACCGGTGTTTGGGAAAGAGGTTCGGCCAAGGATGGAAAACGAGCTTCAGGTTGGCGGCCCAAATCCATGACAATCTCAATGAGATTGTTGCGCTGCGGGTGCTGCTCTAAGGGCTGCCGGATCTCATCTGGCACGATGTCTAATAATTTGTTGAGGTCGTCTGTAATCTGCATTCGCCTCGATGTGTTCGGTGACTTTTTCAACTTTTTAGTCAGTTGTCAGTTGTTATTTGTTATTTGTTATTTGTTATTTGTTATTTGTTATTTGTTATTTGTTATTTGTTGTTGGAATTAACTACTAACTACTAACTACTAACCACTAACTACTAACTACTAACCACTAACTACTAACTACTAACCACTAACTAATGACTAAAATTCTTTGAGCTGGGAAACTAGAGAACAAGCTAAACTCACGGCCTGTGAGAGAAGTTCTGGGACGGCTTCGAGCTGAGGTAGCCGAGATGTTTGAACTCCGGCTGCTGGCCGCGCGACTGCCACCGGAACGGCATAGGCTCGATCGGTCTGCATTGTTTCTAACTGTTCTAAAATTGGCGATAGCAAAACCCTGGCATAGCTACCGTAAGCTACACCTGCAATGTATGGGACAGGGGGAACTGACAAATTTTTCCCGGCATCCTTCATCAGTCCCTCGGCTCTCAACTTGCTGACAGTGTGAGCATTAGTGCCGCCTGCAAGTTGCACGTATCCCGGCAACTGGGCAGCCAAAACTTTTTGACCGAGTTTGACCGCGGCTCTAGTAGTTCCTGTTCCGATATCTCCGCTCATTGGCCTACCGTCCGTTTGCCAAATTAGGGGACAAGGAAGGGGGGAAATTATTTGATAGAGTGTCCGCAAATAATCAATCAAACCGTCTCCATCGGGGCAACTAATTGCTATTACCTTGAGTTGAGCGACCCAGGGAGCTATGCTCGACCAAAGTCGCGCAAAATCTGCCTCTCTGCCTACTTGCGTGTGGATTTCTAGGGCGTCCGCACCGGATTGCAAGATTAAAGGTGCGATCGCGGCGGGAGCAGACACGTAAGAACGAGTATAAATCAGTTGGCTCGGACAAATCGGCAGACAGCGACCGCAGCCATAGCATTGCTGGTCTATCACCCCGGAAAAACCACTGCCAGCACTCTGAAAAACTATTGCTTCGGCTGGACATATTTTTTCGCACGGCCGCCAGCAGTCCACGGGACAATCGGCTGGGTTGAATTCGGCTTTGCGAAAATGCGGGTCTTCCCCATCGTTTAAACTCACCATCAGCAACGGCAACCCTTTGCCGCCAAACCTGCGGTTTTGAGTTCTTGCCTGTAAGTCGCTGGCCACTTGTAGGGCTTCTTTCGCTGCGGCGACGGCGGCGGGATCTGCCGCGACATCGATACAGTCAGCGCCTGCTAGGGTGTAAGCCAAGGTGAGATTCCGTACAGCCGGTAGGTGCTGAAAGCTCGCCCCACAGATCAGCTTGAACCAATGGCCATCTTTTAATGAGTTTAGGGGATGATAATGTTCTGTCACCCTTATATGTTAATCCTTTCAGCTAAAAATTACGAGGCAAAAATTTGTACTGAGTTTTCCGGCTCAGCCAGATACAAGTATCAAAACGCTACCGATAGGAGTGGGACTTGGGGGGTCAGCCCTAGATGTGGAGTATCGAGCATGACTTTTTTGGCAATCTAATTTTTTTAAGAGTTTTTGTTACGGGTACGATTTTTAATTTTTGGCTGAGGTTTTAATTGCAGGCAGACTTATAATAATATCATTTGTTAGCGGTGGGTGCAAGAGAAAAACCGACTATTATTGCAGGATTGAGAGTTTTGGACTCGGAAAACTCGATTCGGAGCCATCTAGCGCTAACCAAAGCACCTGCGCGTATTGAGCGCACTCAAACCAAGGCAGAATGAAAGTTAAATAGCCGATCGCCACTGCTGATAAATCGGTATTTAGCGACACGATCGCGCATTTCAAGCAATATCCCCACAAAGCAACAGCAGCGATTAGTCCCAGAATGCCTGTAGAAATAGCAGTATCTAAAATCCAATTGTGAGCTTTATAACTCGGTATTTTTTCAGTGCGAACCCGTCCGTTTGGGGCCATATAATCATAAGAAAACTGACCTAAGTTCACAATTTCAGGAACCTTATTGGGATTGGCGACGAAAGGATATGCGATGCCAAATCCGTTAAAACCCCAGCCAAAGAGAGGTCGTTTTTGAATCCCGCGCACAGCTTCCACAAAGGCGATCGGCTGGACATTACTTGTGCAACAGATACTCGATTCCAGTCCAGAGGTTAGCGTAAAAGTCATCGCACTAATGGCCAGCAAACCAATAAAAATACCCGGAATTAATTGTTTGTAATATTGCCGTCCCAATAAGTAAGATAGTGATATAATTAAAGATAAAACTGCTGTGCGAGTGTTGGCAAATAGCAAAGCGGGGAGAATGAGAAATAAAGCGAGAGTGGCAGTGCGATCGCTAATTAATTTCCACTTCCAAGCTACCGCACAAATAACGGCTGTCAGAGTCAATACTATAGCTGCGTGGCCGCGGTGCGAGAAAAGTGCGATCGGCTGCTGTCCCCGAAAAATCGTGCTAGCCAAAACATCATGTGCGATCGACTGACCGTTCGTTGCTGTATAATCAATTTGCCAGTTGAAAACTTGCGGAAAAACGCTAATAGCTACAACCGCACCTCCTATCAGCAAACCCCGTATTTGACAGCAAAACAATTCTGGATGCAGTTTTAACAGCAGCCTATTGGTGAGGCTAAAAATAGAAATTAACAGCCAGTACAGCCAGCCGTCTCCCATTTGGTCTTGTCCCCAAAAAGAACGTTCCGGGAAAGGACTGTTGAGGGTAGAAATCGCTCCCACAGTCAAAAAAAATCCCCACAAAATCAGGCAGACTTTCCACGACCGGGAAAAAGTTAAAAGTTTCCTTTCTTCCCATAAAAATGATAAATTTGAAAGCACAATCAGCAGGACAACAAAAACTTTAGGCTGCGTCCAAATTTCGCCGCGGCTGCCTCCCCAAGGGTTGATGAGAATGAGACTGAAAGCATATAGCAAAGTGTAAAGATTTTTCATCTGAAATATAGTTGTGTAATTGCGAGCTTTGTGTCAGTGCCAGCGAATCGAAGCAATCGCAGCATCTTCAGTTCATTCGATAGTGATTCCTGTAGGGGCGGGTTCACCAACAATATCTGCTAATAATTGACAATCTCAAAAACCCGCCCCGGTCTGGATATTAGGCTCATTCGATAGTGATTCCTGTAGGGACCCGTGAGCCAACAATATCTGCTAATAATTGACAATCTCAAAAACCCGCCCCGGTCTGGATATTAGGGTCTATAAAAATTAACCAGCCTGTCGTTTTTTCCGCAAAATATGCCGCATCCCAGCGAACCATAACACCATTCCCTTAGCCGCCAAAATACTCCCCGGTTCCGATACAGCTTCCGCATCAATTGGCTTGGAAATTTGCCGCATCTTGAAACTTCCTTCCCTTTCCTGAAAAGCTAATTGAATTGGAAATGCTGTTTCTGCTGTCTCACCAAATAATGAATCAATCCCAGTGATTCTAAACTTGTCTACTGGATAACCCAACAAAGAAACAAAGTCTAATTTATCTCCCGGACTGAAATTACCGAGTATCGAATCTCCTACTGCAACAGTAAATTCCTGGTCATCGCCCGCAGGAAAATCGAGAATTTCAGTAAATAAAGTGTCTTCCAGAGATTGGAATTCAAAGCCGTAAGTAGTTGGAGGGTCAAACCAGCGACAGCCGGGAACTTTGTTGAAGACTTGCCAGCCATTTTGGATAGAATTGGGAAGGATGGGGTTTTGCTGTGTGAGGCCGCGCATTTCTTTTCCGAAGCCGCCGCCGCCGCTACTTGCTACGCTAAAATCTGGCGATTCTTGTGGGTCGTAAACATCAACAAAAAGCTCGTAATTGCCTGTGTCTTGACCGCGAGCACCTCCACCAGCAGCACGGACATCGAAGTTGATATTGCCGCTACTGCCCACAGTACCAGTTAGTGCGGAGGCAAAGCCATTTCCTACAGGGCTACTGTCGTCGTCAAATCCTAGCTGAAAACCTGAGTCATTGTCAGTGCTTAAGAATGTGTTGGGGTTGCAGCGATTGGAGGGGAGGTCGTTGTTTGTCCAGGCTATATATTTTGAACCAGGGGTAAGGTCAGAGAGGTTAAAACGATCTACTTCAAAACCGGAGGCGAGGCTGTCGGAGAACTTTTTAGTGGTTTTAGGGGGAGTAAATATGCTTTTCCACCCCCATGATATCCCATTATATATTGTCACTTGAGTTGGGTTATTAATGGGATCTTTGACCTCAGCAAGATAAAGTTCTGCACTCCAGTTTTTGTTGTTATAATAGATATCATCTCGGGATGGAGTATCCACAAAAAGAATTCTTTGATCGGCGGGAGGCCTTATCACCCGACCATAGGTGTCGTAAAAAGGGTTAAATGTTGGTTTTTGGGGGTCTATAAAACCTGGTTGAGTTTGCTCTAGTACCGTATCAATTTTATTGTCAGGAGTTCCTGGTGGCTGCTTAATGACTCCCTGTAGGGTAACAGTGTAAGCATGATTGTTAACTACCCGTTGGATAAAATGAACGTTACTTCCTACTGGATCGAAACCAGCACCAGGGTTATAAAGAACTTGTATTTCAGCCCCAACAGTTTCTGGGTTAGGGTTAGTAACAAAAATAAAGGGAGCATAAACCCCAATATCAAACCTACCTGTTAAAGACTGTACAGGTTGCGCCTTGTTAAAAGTCCAACCATTTTGTGCCCAGACAGATGACGTTAGCAGGTTAAAAAAATCATCTGTGCCGCCTAGTGGGAGTTCTGAGACTGAGGTAGTAGAGACAGTCACAGTACCAACACCAGGCTTCGTATAGGATATTGAGGAACAGTAAGGCGAGGTAGGAGTGCATATCGGATCTGGTTTTTGGGATGGCATTGTGAAAGAAAACGCGAAACTGGCTCGACCTGTGAGTAAAATTAGTAGGGGCGAACTTAATAAAATTATCCAGTGTTGCGATAGTTTCATTTTTGACAACTCCTTGTTATGGGGTAGAAAATATCGGTCTCGGCTTGAAATCGAGTAAAAATTGGCTCTTAAGTTCTATTTAGATTCAGACTGGACGACGCGGAACTTCACAAAGGGTGTTACCATCTGACCCGTCCAAATCCCTTGTGTTAATTTGTGTTCATATATCTGGGGTTCATCACAGAATAATACTGGTCTAAAATTGACGTATGTCAACCTAATTTGATAGTTACCAGGCCCAATCTCGAAAGTCCATCCGCCACCCAATCCATCATTGCCTCCGAAGAGAAGCTGATTGTTCTGCCAGAAAAGTTCCGCTTTCAAGAAAAAGGTTAGACTTTCTCGTGGTTGAACTAAGGGACAAGCCAGTTGCGGAGAGTTGAGAAGCATACCTCTACCCCCAGAACGCCGTAATAAATTGCCATCAGCATCCACTATTTCTAATGGAAATATCAGCAGGGGATCGAGTGGAGGAAAGCGAATCGGGTAAGGTGTATTGTTTGTAAGTTGAAAACCGATCCGAACAGGAGTAGTAGCATTTGGCTGATTTTCAGGTATGCGCCACACCCGGTCTGGTACTAAAATTTCCAACCGAATACCATTTCTTTCAACTGCATTCTTGTTAGTCGCTTCTACAGATGTCAAGTTATATCCTCTCTCACTTTCCACCTCTTCGATCGCCATAACTTCTCTAGGCACATGACTCAATGCCACTAAGCCAGAAATAATTAAAACCAATAAAAATAGGGAAAAGTGCTTCATCACATCAAACTGCCTTGCTTTCTGAAAGTGATTTATTAACTATAAGACTATATATTAGGACTGCTCCATCAAAGTTAAAACGGTAAAAATACTGGTTTTTTTTAGATGATAGTTTCCTGACCCTCTCCAATAAAACCAGTAAATTGCACTCTCATATTAATTGGACAACCGCATATTTACTGATAATGCGTTCCGATCGATTAATTTAATAAATAGCACCTATTAAACTTGTTTATGCTTCCCCAAAATATGTCGCATCGTACCAAACCACAGCAGCATTCTCTGCTTCCGCCAAGATACTTCCTTCGGTACAGCTTCCGCATCAATTTACTAAGTGTAAGCCTACAAAAGGCAGAGTTATCCAACCAGTCCAGACTTTTTCTAATACCTGTTCTTTAAGGTTGGTTACGCTTAGTGCGGAAACGTGGTAGATCACTCCAAGATGATATGTACCGGGCTTGAGGTCATAAAAATAATAGAAGCCTCCAGCTTGATTGGGAATTGCGAGTATAAGCCGATTCCCATGCCAGGAAAGCGTTCCATCTAAAACAAATAAGGCACTATCTCTTGGTTGAGCTAAGTAATATTTTGGCCCTTTACCTACCCAGGTTCTCAGTAGGTCGCTGTTAAATTTTATTTCTTTACCGTCGTTACCTATTAGTGTTAAGTCAATAGAATCTAATTGTTGAAAGCGAAAAGCGGTTGATGTATTGTTAGTAGCCAGGATACCTAGCTTCACAGTAGTCTGATTACCAGGCAGATTAGGAGGGATAGTTAATACTGGCTCCGGCATCTCTGTTTTGAACTGAATGCCATCCACTTCAATTGCACTACTATCACTTGATACGGGCATAACTAGGCGAAGATTCACAAAAGAGCTTGGCAACAGCCCCGATCCCGTTTCTGGTACAGTTCTTACTTCTTTAGTATCTGACTGGGAAACAGGTGTAGTATTGCGATCGGTATTCAAGACGAATCGGAGCTGATAGGTTTCTTCGGGGATTACCTCGAAATACCAGCAATTGTTATGGTCTATCGAACTTAGAGAATTGTCAGGAATAGTAGGAACTTTAAGTACAAGCAAGTTATTATCCCAATAAAGCAATGCGGTTAGAAAAATAATTCTTGGAAGTTCTGGTTTGATTTCCCACCAATCAAAATTTCTCGTCTCGTTGTGTTCGATCGCAGGGGCTAAGTTGGGTCTTAAACCAGCTAACCCGCGAGTTGCTTCTCGATCGAAAGGTCTGTTTGGGTGAGTGCTAGCTGCAAGACAATCAATATCTCGAAGTCTTTGTCTTGTTTGACGATCGGATGCCCAAACCTCTGGAATAAAGGTTTGGGATGGGTTGAGGCGAAAGGAAGTTGAAGTGTTGTTGATAATACGCAGCGTCACTTGGATAGAAGTATGGGTTCCAAGCAGATTTTTGGGGATGGGAAAGACTGGGGTAGGATAAAACCTTGGACTTGGATTCGTGACTTCTATGAATATGCCATTTGCTTCAACGGCATTGCTGTCAAAAGATTCTATGTTTGTCATCACATTCACTAGATGTCATGTTTGTTATCCTCCTATTATGCTAATAGCTGCGATCGCTCTCTAGCTTTTTGTAGTCGCAGCGATCGACCATTTTGTCCTACCATTTCTGGAATCAATGTAATGAATGTTGTTAGTGTTGGTAGACAACACTTGTGAGGTAACTTCGGTTCAGGATGAGACTATGCAGAATTTGACAAATGGTGTAATAACCCTACCAGTCCATAATCTTTCTAATAATTTTGGCTCCGTCCCTTCTTGGCTTCGCTGATTTATTCTATCAACCTCGTTTTCATTTTTATAGATAAATCGAACATGATATGCTCCCGGATTGAGAATGTCAAAATTCCAATAGCCACCCGTGCCTTTGGCAATGCTAATTTTTAACTCGTTCACACGCTTAGACCAGATGAGCCTTGCATTTGGAAAGAAGGTAACGCTCTCTCCAGGCATAGCTAACGGAAAATATGATTCTTTAGGTTTTAGGCGTCTAATGCGAAGGAAAACGCCCCGAAGGAATTGACTGTCCGCACCCATAAGTTCTGGAGTTAATCTGCCATAGGAACTGAAACGAAAGGGGATAGGTGTGTTGTTGGTAATGCAAATACCCAACTGCACAGGGATATCCATATTGCCGTCGGGGCTGAGTTGTTTCACTGGAATACTGAACGTGCGCTCTGGCATTAAAGTTTCAAATTGGACACCATCCACTTCGATTACACTCTTCTCAAAAGATTCTCCTGATGTCATATTTGCTACCCTCTCTCTTCCAAAAAAGCTAGTTGAATAGGAAAAGCTGTTTCTACTATTGCGCCAACTAAATCATCAATGCCAGTAATTGTAAAGTAGTCAACTGGGTTCCGTTTGACTGTATATATTAGGACAAATCTATTAATCTTGTAACTGTAAAAATACCGAATTTTTTTAGACCAATTTTCCCTACTACTAGCAGTAGAACGGCTCTCCCGGATGCTTGGTGCAAAAAGTAGCGATAGATACAATCTACCGCAGTTTTTTACCATCTTGCCCTAGAATCTGTAACGTTGTATTTAACTATTAGAAGCGCAACGAGGATGCCGTTTTATTTGTAATCTGAAGAGCGAGTTTTACAGGAGTTGCAGCATTGGGCTTATTTGAGGGGATTGTCAAGACACGCTCTGGCATGAAAATTTCAAGATGTTAGAACCCCGACTTCTCTAAGAAGTCGGGGTTCTGAGTATTTTGTTTTTTGAACTCAGTCTGCTATACTACTTGCTCAGCCGCTTATAAACCGTAGCCAAAGCATGGCTATCCCCCACATTTCCCGGAAACAAAACAACTGGCAAATTGGGAAACAGAGGATGCTCTGCCTCGGTTTTTACCACCGAACAACCTGCGATAATTTGACCGATTTGCCTGACACTTTTCAGCGACAAACCTGTACTCAAAACATCATTAGAAGTAATGCCGCCCTTGCTAATCAAAAACCCGATATCCGCAGGCAGTCCCCGCACGATATCCATCAATAAAGCAGAAACCGCCTCTCCAAATTTTAACCGGATTTCCGCATTTTCAAATTCGAGTTCCTTGCGGCTGGTATAAATTACAGGCGTTTTGCCATCGGCATGAGCAGTGCTGGCTTTTTCGAGAATTTCATCGAGCAGTTGGGTGCGATACTCAGGTGAATCTTCTAACAAGTGAGAGACATCTATTTCAATGCTAACTATATTGGGTTCTTTTAACAAGCGCTCCAATTGTTCAGTAGTTTTCTTAACGTGGGAACCAACTATTACTGCACCGGGTTTGCCATCCCTCACATATTTTGCCATTTCGTCGGCTGCTACTGGCTGCGGGCCGAGGTCAGCTAAGGATGTTAAAATACTTGCTGCACTGCGGAATAAAAACTTTTTGCCTTGACTGACTGCATTGAGAATGTGTTTGGCAAATGTGTCTAAATCGCCTTGGCTTTGGCCGTCAACAACCGCACATTGGTTGTCTGTCATATCCATCAGTCGATCTAAACTTCCGTAGCGAATGTCTCCGAGTAAAATGCGATCGACTGCATCAGCGGGGATGCGACCTTTGGTTTTTTCTTCTACATAGTCTGGCAGGTAACTGTGACTGTACCCGAAGACTGAATCTTTGGCAAATTCGGTTTCGTGTACTGGTGTCGGGACACTGTTAACTATTAGGTAGTGCACGCTGTGGCGGGTAATTCTGCCTCCTTCAAAAAAGGCGGGAATTAGAAAATGGGCGTCGAAGGGGCCGAGTTCTTCGGCGATCGCGTCTGTTTCGATGGGATAGTGACCGCGCAGGGTAGAATCGGAACGGCTAACTATTAGGAAGTCTTCGATTTTTTCGCTGGCGATCGCCCTTTTTAGATTTTGGCACACTTCGCGGGTGACGGAGGCTGCTTTTTCGGGAGTTAGCGATCGAGTGTTTGTCAGTATGAAGAAAATCGGGCACTTGTCCCGCAGCCCCAAACGCAGGGTGTCTTCGTCCCAACGTGTCAGCAGCAAGCAACTGTGCACGGTTTGAGAACCTGTCGGATCGTCGTCGAGAACTATAATCTTGGGTTTGGCAGAAGACATACTGACCTGGTTGTTAACGTCACCTTTCCAAGATATCCTTACCTGTTACGTAATAGATAAAAATTTACAATAATTATGATATTTTTTCAACAATTCTCCTAATTCAGAATTTTTAAAATGTCTTTGAGTTCGAGTGGAACAGGCATCCTGCCTGTTGCGGTTCAGTAAGCTGCATAGTGCTACTGGCTAAGAGGCGCACGCAGCCGTGGACGCTACTAACTTTTGCCATTTTTAAAATTAGCAGCGTTTCGATCTTGCAACTTTTTCATTTCTGCTTGAACTCCCACGGCTACCTGCAAAGCTTCGTTGAGCAATCTTCCTTGTTCGCTGGCTCGATCGCTAATTTGCAGGGCATTCAAAGTTCTCAAATTATTGGCAAACAATTCGGAGTTAGTAGCGACAAATTTTTTGTTTTCCCTGAGAATTCTTTCGGTTTTCAAAGCTCGAACTAAATCGTCTCTGATTAGCTGCAAGGCTTGAATGACTTTTGCCCGATCGCCTATTTTGACTTCCGCATTGCCAGCATCTTCTATCCGATCGTTAATGGCGATCGCTTCAATTATACCATTATAGCGATCCACATCATCAAAAAGATTGATTAAATCTTTGTTTTGCCGACTGCACCGAATTTTCCACGCATCCTCAAGGATTAAACCGAGTATCGCAACCAAGTGGAGGGCGAACCACAACAAATAAGCTCTAGGAAATATCGCAACCATTAGCCAACAACTGATTAGAAGCAAAACAATTAAACCGACTGTTTTCAAAGCTTCGCGGGCAAACTTAGTCGCTGTCGGCGGCCGGTATACGCGATCGGGCCCCGCGCCTGTGAGGTGCTTGAGCTCACCGACAGTAATTTCTAATCCCTGAATGTCAGCTCGCATAAATCTTCACAAATATATGTTAATTATAAAGTTTGGTAGGAGAACAATGGGCTCGTCTACAATAAACCTAACACTTTTTTCAACCAAAACTGCACTATGTCCGCACGTCCCATATACCTCGACAATCACGCCACAACCCCCGTAGACCAACGGGTACTTGATGCGATGCTGCCGTATTTCACCGAACAATTCGGCAACGCAGCCAGCATCAACCACGTCTACGGCTGGGAAGCAGAAGCAGCGGTTAAACAGTCACGACAAATTTTAGCAGAAGCGATCAATGCTTCCCCCGAAGAAATTGTTTTTACCAGCGGTGCAACCGAAGCAAATAACTTAGCGATCAAAGGCATCGCCGAAGCTTATTTCAGTAAAGGAAAGCACATTATCACAGTAAAAACCGAACATAATGCAATTCTCGACCCCTGTACCTATTTGCAAAAATTGGGGTTTGACATTACTGTTTTACCAGTGAAAAGCGACGGGCTGATTGATATAGGCGATTTGATAAAAGCGATTCGCGCCGAGACAATTTTAGTTTCAGTTATGACGGCAAATAATGAGATTGGCGTCATCCAGCCGATCGCAGAAATTGCAGCAATTTGTCGGGGAAATGACATTCTTTTTCACACAGATGCGGCACAGGCGATCGGCAAAATTCCCCTCGACGTAGAGGAGATGAATATCGATCTAATGTCCTTGACAGCCCACAAAATCTACGGGCCAAAAGGCATCGGTGCTCTCTACGTGCGCCGCAACAAACCGAGAGTGCAGCTAGCGCCACAAATGCACGGAGGAGGCCACGAACGGGGAATGCGATCGGGAACTCTCTACCCACCGCAAATAGTTGGGTTTGCCAAAGCAGTAGAATTGGCAATTGCGGAAATGGAGTCGGAAACAGAACGAGTGGTTAATTTGCGGCAGCGTTTGTGGGAAAACTTGAGTGAATTGGGCGATGTTTTTCTCAACGGTCATGCTACTAAGAGATTGCCGGGGAATCTCAATATTAGTGTAGCCGGGGTTGACGGTCAAGCGTTGATGTTGGGTTTGCAACCGGCGGCGGCAGTTTCTTCGGGATCTGCTTGCACTTCGGCGAAAATATCTCCATCTCATGTTTTAGCAGCGATCGGGCGATCGGACAAATTAGCTTATGCTTCAATTCGGTTCGGTATTGGCCGGTTCAATACCGAAGCAGAAATAGATGCAGTTTCCGAACACGCGATCGCAACTATTACATCTCTCCGACAAGCTCAAAAAGTGATGAGTTAGACAGTTGACAGTTGACAGTAATCTGTAGGGTGCGTCGCTATGAGATACTCAATGAAACTTTCTGATTCAAGCGTGGCGACGCACCTTACCATTTGAGATTGGACTGTTCAATATCGTAGATGAGTTAAATCATATAACACCAGATCACCGACTTCTGCAACCGTTTCCCAGACTCAACATCAAAGCTAATGCTAGAAGTCGGGGATCTACTAACACCAACCCCTTATTTAGAACCAAACACCTCGCGCACCCGATAAATCGGTTTTCCCTGGGATTCATGATAAGTCCGCATCATCACTTCCGCCAGCAAACCAAAACAAAATAACTGCACGCCAGTTAACAGCAAAACCACAGCCAAAATCAGCAAAGGACGATTGCCAATACTTTGACCAAAAGCAAATTTCAGGAAAGTCAAATAAATTCCTAAAACCGTTCCCAACGTCATAGAACTCAGTCCCAAAAGTCCAAAAACGTGCATCGGTCGAGTCAGGAACTTTTTCATAAAAGAAATAGTTAACAAATCCATCAACACCCGAAAAGTCCGCCAAATTCCGTACTTACTTTGACCGAAACGGCGGGCGTGGTGTCGCACCGGAAGTTCTGCAATTCTCGCCCCTTCAATAAACGCCAAAGCAGGCAAAAAGCGGTGCAATTCCCCGTACAGATTCAAGTCTGCTGCCAACTCGGATTTATAAGCTTTCAAAGAACAGCCGTAGTCGTGCAAAGTTACGCCTGTAACGCGACCAATTAACCAGTTCGCAATTTTAGAAGGAATCAACCTACTAATAGTATTATCCTGCCTATTTTTCCGCCAGCCGCTAACTAAATCGTAGCCTTCATCTAACTTGGCCAACAATAGCGGAATATCAGCCGGGTCATTTTGCAAATCGCCGTCTAGGGTAACAATAGCACGACCACGAGCGCGATCGAAACCTGCCGACATGGCAGCAGTTTGTCCGTAATTCCGGCGCAAAATTACAGCACAAAGGTCATCGCGAGTGCTGGCTAACTGCTGGAGAAGTTCAGCAGAACCGTCTTTAGAACCGTCATCTACACAAATAATTTGATAGCTGAGTCCAGATGGTTGGATAGAAGAGGCGATCGCCTCAATCAAATGAGGCAAACTTTCCACCTCATTATACACCGGCACCACCACTGAAACGTCGAGAACAACCTCAGCCTCAGCTTGCTGTCTCGCCAATTTTTCCAAAAATAATGCAGCGTCCATTTTTTTATTCGATAATCTCAGTAATCATTAGTCATTAGTCATTAGTCATTAGTCATTAGTCATTAGTCATTAGTCATTAGTCATTAGTCATTAGTCAACAGTCAACAGTCAACAGTCAACAGTCAACAGTTAACAGTCAACAACTAATTAGGTTGATAACTTACCACAACTTTACCATATCCCCGCAATTGCTGGTAATAAGCTTGACTGACTCGATCGCCATCCTCCGACAAAACATCGATACCGATACCGTTGCGACCTTGTGCTTGTCCCGAACTGTGAATGTAGCGATTATCTCCGAGATACAATCCTACATGAGTTGCTTTTTCGGGCGTACCAAAAAATACTAAATCCCCCGGTTCTAAAGCACTGATACTAATAGGTTTAGTAAAAGCTTCCTGCTGATAAGCATCCCTCGGCAACCAGATGCCGGCAGCCACAAAAGCAGCTTGCATCAAGCCCGAACAATCATAATTCGGCCCGACTGTACCGCCCCAAAGATAATAATTGGATTGGTTCATAGCCTCGCGAGCGAAAGTAATTACAATTGGTAATTTTTCCTTGATTTGGGCCTCAGAAACCACGAGAGGATGATACACTGTTTCTGCCACATCGAGCAACTCAACATCTCGAATATCCAGCCATCCCGGATAATCATCTTCGCACAGTCGCACCATCACAGCCGTTGTATCCCCCTCAACAACTGAGTCTATGCCATTTGTCCCCCAGTTCATAAGCTGGGGGGGGTCAACTACTCGCAAATGTCGCCCCAGGGCTGCTTGAGTTGCCAATCGATCGCACTTTGGGGAATCGTAAATATTTATGTGCGATCGGGCCCGGTACTCCACAACATCAGATAATTGATAATTGGCCATTGCTAATTGCTCATTGTTTGCTGTTAATTGTTCGCATTTATTGTTCGCATTTAACGATAGATTGCCATTAGCTGCTAGCCGTTAACCGTTAACCGTCAGCCATTAACCATGACATTTTTTCACAAAGACGAACAATTAGAAAACCTCGGCAGTAGCATTATAAGCTCCGCCTTGTCAGAATTTACAGGATTAAGTGGCGATCGTATAGCCATTACCTGGATAGTCTACGATCCCCCGGTGCGAGTCAATACAGGCGGTGCCCTGAGTGCAGAAGAATTTTGGAAATATCAACCGCGAGGTTTTAGCGCTAGAGCTTCCGAACGAATTTATCCAGCCAGCATCGTCAAATTATTCTACCTCGTTGCCATCTGGGAATGGGCGCAAAAAGGCATGATTCAAACATCGCCAGAATTAGAACGCGCCGTCCGAGATATGATAGTTGATTCCAGCAACGACGCCACCAGTTTAGTAGTAGACGCCCTCACCGGCACCACCAGCGGCCCAGAATTATCACCAGGCCCCTTTGAAACTTGGAAACAACAGCGAAACATCGTCAACCGTTACTTTCAATCATTGGATTGGCCGGAATTACAAAATATTAACGCCAATCAAAAAACCTGGTGTGACGGCCCCTACGGTCGCGAGCGAGCATTTGTGGGAGAATTAATGGAAAATAGAAATATGCTGACCACAAATGCAGCGGCGCGTTTGCTGCACAGTATAATCGGTGGGGTAGCTGTTTCTGCCCAAGCATCACAAGAAATGATGGGTTTAATGAAACGCAGTTTAGACCCAGCAGAATTAGAGGCAGATCCTGAAAATCAAGTTACAGGTTTTTTAGGTGGCGGATTGCCAGAATCAGCCAAATTGTGGTCAAAAGCGGGACTGACAAGTCAAGTTCGTCACGATGCTGCTTATATTGAAATACCGGGCTTGCGGCCGTATTTGTTGGTTGTATTTACCGAGGGGAAAGAGAATAGCAAGAATGAAGAGATTTTGCCATTTATCTCGCGGCAATGTGTCGAAGCGATGAAAGCACTTAATTAGACTTAGGTTGGCAAATTGAAGAAAATTATACACGCAGATTCCCGACTTCTGAAAAAAGTTGGGACTCTAACAGCGTCAACTGTCAACCCTAACTTTTTAATTGAACTTGCTCCATCATTCGTTGATCTTGTTGGCTGTGAAAACGATGAGTTGAGGAAAGTAATTCTTCTTTGGTAACTGGCGTTCTTCTTAGGGTATCTAAAGGAACTAGAAACTCACATTGTTGAATTTGGATTTCCAGTGCATCAATTACAAATCTTACCTCCAAAAAACTGGCATCTTCGTAGTCATTATCTTCATAACGTTTAATTTGTTCTTCTTTCAGTCCAGCTAAATCTGCCAATTCTTTTTGGCTTAGCTTAGCTGCCATGCGAGCTTTAATCAAGATTTGGGGTAAATAATCAATATCATCAAGTGTTAATACTATTGGGGTGTCGCTATCATGAGAGGTAAGCCTGTCATATTCAGCAATTTCTGCTTGTAAAGCCATCAGGTGAGATTGTTTGACATCCCCAGAAAGTTGCCACCCTTCGGGGTCTTTTTTCTTCAGTTCCTCATCTTGCTCTAACGCCCTAAGAGAATATTCAAATTTTCGGGCGCATTCTTGACTATATTCATACTCTTTTTCATTTTTAATCATGGGTTCCACCTTAATAAATCTATAGCAATAATGCCTTTAGGATTTAACTGTCTGTCACGCTGAAAGAATTCTATAGAATTTAAGCCGTAATCTCCTACAGGTTGATCTGAACGAAAAATTTCACCTTTATATTTGGATTTCTGTGCGCTACGATCCAAATGATTTAGTAATCTAGGGGCATTTTTTCGGAGATAATCGTAATCGACATCCTCGCTATCCCAACAAGCATCAAAATCTCCTGGGTCTGGCTTAATGGTAACAAAGCTGCCGTTGATATAAATTGTCCGGCAACCACCTGCTTTGAGTTGCTCCATTGCCATTCGCAGTCCGCGCATTAAACGCAACCTCAGCTCGTTGCTTCCAAATCGTTCTACAAATTCTTCCCATTCGCAAAAATGAACTCCTGGGGGTAAGTTGCCGTTTTCATCGAATTCTGGAATCACTTACTCACACCTTAACACAGATGAATATCCGGCTCTTGAGCGTACCATATTGCGATCGTTGTTGGGAAAATTGCGATCGCAGCGATAGCTTCATTGACGATCGCGGCAGACTGAGGTGGCGCTACCGATCCCGAAAAGTGAGCAAAAGATGAGCGGAAAACGCAACTTTTAAGGGTATGACGAATCCCGAACCCTTGATTCATAAATGATTAAATAGAACGGAGAGGGAGGGATTTGAACCCTCGAAGGATGTTAACACCCTTAACAGATTAGCAATCTGCCGCTTTCGACCACTCAGCCACCTCTCCAAGATGACAGTAACTAACTATAGCACACACATCTTATTCTTGCCAACCCCTAATTTAAAAATTCCTCAATCCCTTACTCTGTATACTTTTCGCGACCTCAACCTCCAGCCTCTTCCCCAAAGCCCCTAGCCTTCAAGTGCTTTTCCCAACTAAAATTGGAACTCAAAAAGAACCTCTTAGTATACAAATACCCCAAGCGGTACAGGTGAGCCTTGCGATCGGCATCGAGATTAAAGTCCGTCGTAGTCACCCCAGCATCAGTCACATCAATATTAATCACCCTGCCCTTATCCATTTCTCGCTGGTGATAGCGGTCTCTTGCTTTCATCATCGTTCGGAACATCGCCGCCAGCATCGACAGCGGAGTATCAATCTTAACTTTACTCTCAATTCCAGTATCGACCAATCGAAACCCAAAGGTAAACCAGCGGGGCGCCGCCGGAGTCGAACCGACGGATTGTTTGTCATAAATCCACAGGGGGAAATTGCTCAAAATTCCGCCATCTACAATTACGTCCTCACCAAGTTTTCCCGGTTCAAAAAATAGGGGAATACTCATCGACAACCTAACGGCTTCAGCCACGCTAAAATGTTCAGCGCTTTGGAGTCGCAACTGCTCGTACAAAGGATCGGAATCCGTCGATTCGCGCCGGTGTAAGTCATCGGGAATTACCAACATTTCACCGCGACTGAGGTTGGATATTACTACTTTTAATTCCCGGTCTTTTACGATTTGTTTGACATCAGCAAAAGTGTGCAAGTTACCTCGACCGAGCATTGCTTCCAGCCACTGCCGGAACGGCTGCGCTGAATATTCCCCCATTTGACGGCTAACTGTTAGAAAAAGTAGCGTCCAAGCTGGGGATTGCAAATCGTCGGCGGGGTCGCCGTTTAAAATTAGAGGACTGTTTTTTTGAGTTAAAAATATGCTGTAATCGAGCTGACCTAAAATTTCCTCTAAATCATCAATTGACAAGTCGGTTGCCAATACTGCGGCGGTAATTGCACCTGCAGAAGTGCCGGCCAATTTTCGCCACCGGATGCCCAAATCGCTACAGCACCGGAGTGCTCCTAAAAACGCAACTCCGCGCACGCCGCCGCCTTCAAAAACCCCGTCGGCATATATTTGACCGTTTTCGTCGGGAGGCGGAAATTTGCTGAGAATTGTTTGTTTTTCGGTGGCGGTCATTCTGACACCGGGTTCTTGCAAAATTTGCTGCGGATACCACTTGCTCATAGGAAATACCTCGGCTCGATTGGGGATTTTAGATTTGAGATTGATATCTATTGTTCTTGATTTTTGTCGGCATTCATTGCTTCTTTGACGTGTTCTTGAACTTGCGATCGCACTTGTTCGTAGGCCACCGACGCGCACCAAGGTCGGAGAGATAAAATAGTTGTATCGGGAGTAATCTCGGCTACCAAACAAGTCGGGGCCGGATTCTCCAACACCAGCGGGTGAGAGTGGGCAATTTCTAATAACTCAGCTACAGTTGGACGGATCGGTCGATCGCCAATATCAATCTTCAAGTCTACTCGCCTCGTTCCCATTGCCGTTGTATTTTTCAGTGTACCGTTAAACAACTGATTGTTCGGGACAATAATTTTTATGCGATCGTCTGTCACCACGGTTGTTGAAAAAATCCCGATGCTCTCCACCACTCCCTTAACATCGCCAGCTTCAATCCCATCCCCGACTTCAAAGGGCCGCAAACTAATCAACATTACCCCAGCAGCAAAGTGCGACAAAGTATTTTGCCACGCCAAACCTATCGCCAAACCCGCTGCGCCCACCACCGCAACCACACTGGTAGTTTGAATTCCCAACTGACTCAAAGCGGCGACTACTCCCACTACCAAAATCGTAATTTCAGCAGCTTGAACTAAAAATTTCCGCAGCGTGGCTTCGGTGCGACTCAGTGCACGGCGAGTCACGCGGCCCGCAAAGCCGATCGCAAATCGCGTAATTAACAAAATGCCGATCGCCCACAGTAGTTGAGGTACAATTTTAAACCCCAATTCTACGAATTTTTTCGAGAATTCTTGGGCTACTTCCAAGGCTTGTGTTCTTTCTGCATTTAGCTGAGAATAGAAGGTTTGGGCTATTGGGAAAAACGTCTGAATAACTGTCATATTAATTTGGAATTGGGCATTGGGAATTGGGCATTGGGCATTGGGCATTGGTAAACGCGGTCTCAGTCTTATCGCTTATTCCGAGAGTCCGACAGGGGTTGAAAACCCCTGTCTCATAGCGGAAGTCCTCTAAAAGAGGACTAATACCAATTTAATGTGAATTTTCACATATCTCGCTCCCCCTCGCATCCCCCTTAATAAGGGAGTAGGGGTTGAGTAGGGGGCAAGCTAAGGGGGGATCGGATTCTACGGGACCTCATAAAAATTGGTATAAAGTCGATAATTTTATCCTTCAAACTCTTGAGTCGGTTTTAACCGACTTTTGCTATGAGGCAGGGGTTTAAACCCCTGCCGGACTACTTTTAATAGTGTACTGCTACGCGGGGCAATCGGTGTTTAAAACCGCAGAGAATTTCCCACGAAATAGTTCCCAAAGTCGCGGCCCAATCGTCAGCACTAATTTGATTTTCCCCATCTTTGCCCAACAGAGTCACCACTTCACCGACTTCTAAATCGGGAATATCAGTTACATCCAGCATTAATTGATCCATCGTCACGGCTCCCACTTGCCCCACGAATTGACCCCTGACTAAAACCTGCATTTTATTAGAAAGATTGCGCGGAATACCATCTGCATAGCCGATACCAATTACGGCAATCTGTGTCGGGCGCTGAGCTATAAATTGATAGCCGTAACTGACGCCGGTTCCTGCTTCAATTGTTTTCACCTGCGTTACCCTAGCTTTTACCTGCATTGCGGGCTTCAAATTGGAGTTCGACTGCAAGTGAGGTGCGGGATATAGACCGTAGGTAGCTAAACCGACTCGCACTAAATCATAATGCAAATCCGAATCAACAAGGGCGGCAGCAGAGTTTGCCAAGTGGAGGCGAGGGGGGTTAATTCCTGCTATTTTAATTTGCTCGATCGCCTGTTGAAACCGCTGGTGCTGCTCTCTCATAACTGTGGGGTCGGGACTGTCTGCAGTCGCCAAGTGAGAGTAAATACTGGCTAATTTTAAATTGGGCAACCGCTTGACTAATTGCACAAATTCTGTTGCTTCCTGCCAGGGCGTACCCAAGCGAGACATTCCCGTATCTAACTTAGCGTGAACTGGCAAAGATTGGTTAAGACCAGCGAGAACTTCCGAAAAAATTAGGGCTTGTTTGGCAGTACAAATAGTCGGCTGCAAGTGCCATTGGGCGATCGCCTTTACCTGTTGGGCTGTATGGGTTGCCCCCAACAGCAAAATCGGCGCTTCTATCCCAGCTTCTCGCAATTCTATTCCTTCGGGAATTGTCGCCACTCCCAGCCAACTAGCACCTGCTTGCAATGCTGTTTGACTGACTGCAACAGCACCGTGCCCGTAAGCATCCGCTTTCACAACTGCCATCAGTTCTGTGTGGGGAGATAAGAGCTTTTTAAGCTGTTTTACATTGTGAGTTAAAGCTGCTAAATCGATTTCTACCCAAGCCCGCTGGCATAGTCCCCCGTAACCGTCCCCCAGCAACGTCTGGCGGGATTGTTTTGTCGGTGATTCTGTGGCTGTTTGTTCCCCACTCAACATTGTCGATCGCTCCTACTTGCTTACACCATTAAAAACTGCTCTAAAAACTGCTAGGATATTTTACCCTAAGTTTGATTATAATAAGATTCTCTCTTTCATCAAAGTTAAGGGGTGTATCATAGCACCAAAAATACCCGGTAAAAACTATGGACGGACTGGCCTACCTACATTTAGCTGAAATTTGGGAAACCCCTGCGGTTCAGCTTCAACTCACATCTTGCCCCATTGTCAATAAGCATTTTAGGAGTGGACAAGATGCCTATTCGACAAGAAAATTGAGCTCTTGTGGAACAGGCATCTTGCCTGTTCAGGAAAATGGTGCAAAATGTCAGCTTCAAGGGACAAATTCTCAAAAGCACCTGAATTTAGTCTCAACTCCTTTACTTTTCTTTACGATCGCTCTCACAATTTTCAATTTAGTTAATCCCGCACTCGCCATCAAAAAAGGTGATTCAGGCCCGGAAGTTGCCAATCTCCAGCAAACTCTGCAAGCAGCAGGATATTTTCGCGGTAAGGCTACAGGATTTTACGGTTCTGTCACCCAGGCTGCTGTGAAAAAGTTTCAAGCAGAGAACAACCTGAAAGTTGACGGAATTGTCGGCCCTAAAACCTTGTCAGCGCTGAAAGGTAAGCCGGAAGATGCGAGTAGTGAAGCTGCGGGAAAAATAGCGCCAAATGTCGATCGATCTTCGCCATCTCCTACCGCCACAGAAAACACAAACGAACTCGAAGATAAAACTAAAACTCAGCCCAAACAACATCTCTTTCAAGAACCCTCTTTGCCACCATTTAAAACCGAAAATTCCGACGATAAAAAAAGTGAATCACCAACCACAAGGCTAGTAAATCCTCCCGACAACCCTCAAGGAAAAATGACCTTAAAAAAAACAATTTACGGCAACATTTCGCCAAAATCAATAGTTTATTCGGGTTCGGGTTTGTTTTTTGCTCAAAACATGATGTACAGCCACACAATCACAGTTTACGACAGGAACTTTAATTTAGTCAAGACTATTCCCGATACAGTAAACTTGTCGAAGTTCGGCTTTTCTAAATTCAAAGGCAATTATAAAGGCTCTCCCGTAGAAGCCGCTTTTTCAACTGACGGCAAATATGCCTACGTATCCAACTATCAAATGTACGGCTCTGGGTTTAGCAATCCGGGGAGCGACAGGTGTTCTCCAGCAGCAAAACACGACCAAAGTTTTCTGTACCGCATCAATACCCAAACTTTGAAAATAGAAAAGGTAATTCCTGTCGGTGCAGTTCCAAAATTCAATGCTGTTTCGCCTGACAATCGCTTCGCCCTCGCTAGCAATTGGTGCAGTTGGGATTTGAGCGTAGTTGATATCAATAAAAATCTCGAAATCGAGCGAGTGAAACTGGGTGCATATCCTCGGGGTATTGTTGTTACTCCCGACTCAAAAAATGCCTATGTTGCCATCATGGGTTCTTCCGATATTGCGAAAGTGAATCTCATCGACTTTTCGGTAGAATGGCTGAGGAATATTGGCAATGCGCCGCGTCATTTGACGATAGATCCCAACGGAAAGTATCTTTATGCCACTCTCAATGGTGAAGGAAATGTGGCAAAAGTTGACCTAAAAACTGGTAAAGTGGTGGACAAAGTTTCGACAGGAAAAGCACCTCGCAGCATGACAATTTCCGCTCAGGGAAAACTGCTTTATGTGGTCAACTATTTCTCTAATACTGTTAGCAAAGTTAGGACGAGCGATATGAAAGTGCTGCAAACAGTGAAGGTTAATTCAAGTCCGATCGGGATTACTTACGATCCGAAAACTAATCAGGTTTGGGTAGCTTGCTATTCGGGCAGTATTATGGTGTTTCAAGATTAATTTAGCTGCTTCGTAGTGAGGCCTTCAGTCCTGACTACAAACAAGAGCGATTAAATGTTATTGTGGGGCGGCCTAGGAGCAACGCCCCTAAAATATTACTTGGACAACTTTAAAGGCTTCACAACATACTCAGAAGACTTAGCAGGTACTTGGCCTTTTTTGGCCATAGCTTGGTAAATCATGGCTGCTACTTCAGCGCGAGTTGCTGTTCTATTAGGCTGCAAAAGTGCGCGCTTCGGGTGGTTGACAACAATGCCAGCTTCTGTGGCTGCTGCTACTTTGTTAACTGCCCATTTCGGCACTTTTTTCCTGTCTGTGTAAACCTGTAAAGTTTTGCTCGCTTTTGTTGATGGTTTCAGGCTCAAACCGCTCGCTAAAGCTGTGATGACTTCCACGCGGGGAATATTTTTGTCGGGACGGAACTCATTGTTTGGGTATCCTTTAAGATATCCAGTTTTGACGCTGCGGTCGATCGCAGGAGCGACAGGACTCTTGTCTTTTACGTCTTTAAAATCAATGGGTTTTCGGATCGGCTCTTTGTCGTCGGACATTCGCTGAATCAAGCGCGCTAGTTCGGCTCGCGTCATCGGTTCGTCGGGGCGAAATTTGTTGTCGGTGGAATCAGCAAAAATTTTCCGATCGACTAAAGCTACAATGAACGGACGCGCCCAATATTTGTCTGGAACATCGGAGAATCTAACGGGCCCAACTTTGGCTTTATCTGCTTTCGGTTTGGTAATTGCTGGATTGGGACTCGATGGCGCAATTGGCTTGGGAGGAACAACGATTACACCCACCGGAGGAGTTGCCGGTAAAATCCGCCCTAAAGGTGCCACAGGTGCGACATCCGGTTTTGACGGAAGGGGGGTTGTAGCGGGCGATCGCAAATCCGAATTTGCCGATTCTGGCGTTAATATTCCCGGAGTCGCGGGCGTAACAGCAGGCTGAGAAAAAACGGCTGGAAATTGCCAATTTCTGGCATTCAATCGATCGGGATTTTTACCTGTTACCCAAAATAAAATTGCTCCCATCGTGCCGAAGGCAACCAAGATAGCAATCAATTCATCCAATCCTAGAGGGTTTCTTTCCCCTGACGGGGGTTGTGAAGAAGACATATTGTCACCTACATACTAATGTAGAAATTAAATCACATATTTTTTGGGTCTGGTAGTGACTGAAATAAATAAATCAACTATTCCAAAGTTCTCACTGTCAATACTTGCGGCGGCGTGGAATCGGGAGGATAAATAAAATCAACTTTTACCGATCGCGTTTCTATCGCAGCTAACCTCAACTTTATCATCGGTTCCACAACTTGACCGAAACGGTGCCACAAATGCACGTAGCGAGTTACATCGTAACCTCCATCATCTCGGTAGCGCAGCCGCACAGTACCTCGAAAATAGGGAAAATCTAGGGAAGGTTGGCGAAATCGCAATCCATTTTTTGAGAGTCGATCTTCTTTTAAAGGCGTTTCCAAACTCACCGCTACCGTTTGCGGTTTTTGGGCAGTGTTATGCAGGGGCAAAATCAGATTGTAGTGTACGCCGTAATTGCCGTGGGCTTCGTAAGCAGTGTCCCGATAGCGCGCCAGCATTTTTCCTGCTTGCACTTGTTGGGTTCCCAAAGTGCCCCCGCGCAAGGTAGAGATCGCATAGGATATCGCTTTTCCAGTCTGGGGAATTGCCAGATTTTTAGCATCGCGATCGACTAATTCCGCTTCCCATCCAGAACCTGCCTGTACCCCCGCCACGCGGCCGTAAATCAGGCTTCCCGAAATCGCGTCGGGGGGAGTCGGGGTTTTGTCGCGGGGGCCTGCCAAACCGCCATTATTCAGCAATTGCTGCCATTCTTCCAGAGTTGGCGCGCGCTCGCCCCCATCAGCATTTTGAGGTGCATACATTGCCAAAGTAGCGGCATAAACCTTGCCGCTACTTTTGAGCCGCACAAAGGTAGAACGACCATTTATCGGCTTTTCCAGACCCCGCACGGGAATAGGGCGATTCATCAACAATGCGGTTTCTCCCGGTGCAATCAGCAGTTTTTCGGGAAAATCCGGCTGCCGCATTCCCCGCAAAACGCTATCGACAGCGCGAATTCCAGGGCCGGAATATACTTCGCCGTTGGGACTCTCACTTAGCACGGGTTTTTGTTTGAACGGCGCGTCCGGTTCCATCAGGTAACTGGCAGCCTGCAACACTTCCACCGTCACGGGTTCGGAGCCGGGATTGTAGAGCAAAGCTGCGATATACAAAGTGCGTAAATTTGCCGGAGTGTGAGAAAAGTGGTGAGCAAACAGGTTAAATTGCCCTTGAAAGGCAAAGTTAAGGTGAGCCGCTGGGACTTTTTTGCCGTCTGGGGGAAAGGTTGAGAGCAAAATGCCTTCTTTTTTCACCCATTCGGGACTGTCGCTGTTGAAGAGGGGGATGTTGTCGAGTTTTCCGGGGAGCGCTCGCACTTCGGCATCTAGTAAAATTTCCTCTGGTGCTGGTTTTGCGGGAATAGATTGTACGGGTTTTTTAAGTAAAAATAATCCGCCGACTGCACAAAGGACGATCGTAGAAATGCCAGCAATTCGAGAAAAGAGATTTGGTTTCTGAATCATCAAAGTTAACTGTCAACCCAATCTCTGTACATCTTCCACCGACAGCGACAGCGCCTGAGCCACTTGCTCTACGGTTAAACCCATTGCCAACAGTTGGGGAATAGCATCCCGTTGGGTTTGTTCTGCGCGATCAGCCCTTTGGCGTTCCTGTTCGGTATGGAGGCGTTCGAGTCTAGCTTGTTCGCTACCAGTTAACAACAAATTACCCTCATTATCCCACCAACGCAACCATCGCTGATGCTGATTTTGATAGCTACCTTCCCACACACCTAACTCTACTCCCATCAGGTCGATCGGATAATGCCCGCGATCGTTCGGTTGCAAACGGCGATAACGAGTATTCACCCAGTTATAGACTTCCAATTCACTCGTTTTAATGATGTAAATCGCATAGTAAGGAATGCGAATAATCTGCTCGTATACCCAAAACTTTCCTGGTTTCTGGTTGATACCTTCTGGTAAGCGAGATAAAGGAGTATTATCTCGTTCTTCAGAGCCATTACCACTAGCAAATTCGATCGCAATCAATGGCACAATATACTCGCGCCAAATCACGTAAGAGCGGCGAATTTCCCCATCTATTAGGGGCGGAACGTTGGGAACGTAGAACCAGTCAGGCGCTTCGGCTCCCTTTTCTGGAGGGTCGGTTTCGCGCCAGTAAATGCCACAATCTTGCCCGATCGCATATTGTCCGTCCGGGTGGAGGGTTTGCAGTGTAGTTTCCAGGGAGTCGGTGAGTAAGATACTCTGGGGATGTGCTAGAAAGTTATGTACAAACGTGCCGTCGGAGTCGGGGAGTTGCGTGTGATCGGGAAAGGCGGGGGGTATTGTTGTGGGGTTGAGGCTTTGTGTCATGTCAGCTATCCGATGGTGAAAGGACAGATGCTTTATTAATTAGAGCATAGCGATCGCTGATTGAGAGGCTTTATACTGTTGGTCGCTCACTGTTTGATCACCGCACCGCGATCGCGAAGCACATCAACCCCGGCTCAATGACCTTCTATTTGTCTAAAGTCTGTTACATTACGATCGTAATTAAGCATTTGGCGACAAGCTATGCGGTCAATTGAACAACTAACAGAAGAGCTTTTATCTCTGCCTAGTGCATCAAGAGCGCTTTTGGCAGAAAAACTCGCAGAAAGTTTAGAATTCGATATCGACCCAATAATTCAGGCAGCTTGGACAACTGAGGCTCATAGACGACGTAACGAGATCCGAAGTGGTGCTGTGCAAGCAATTCCGGGGGATGAAGCGTTAGCTCAAGTGAGGCTGTTGCTCGATCCATGAGATATGTTTTTCATCCTGAAGCACTTGCTGAATATTCTGAAGCTGTCCCATACTATGTAGTACATTTTGATTCTCGCAGTAACGCATTGCAGTCGAGAGCCTGGGTATTGGAAAAGCCGCAAATAATTGAAACATTCAGCAATCCAACATTTAAAATGTCTGAGATAACTCTGCTACATGAAATTGCTCATTGCCCCCATGCACGGTTCTGTCGAGAAAATCCTGCTGCTGAACATCCATGTAGCGAAATTGTTGATTATCAAAGATCGCTCAATTTAGACAAGTTTCAAGTACCTGAGCCTTGGAGTGGACATATAGAGAAAGCTCCTATTCTTTTTCTGAGTTCAAATCCATCAATTGGCGCTGGTGAAAACTACCCAAATTGGTCTTGGTCAGACGATGATATGGAAGATTACTTCAGTTATCGTTTTGGAGGGGGACGCAAGGAATGGATCGTCAATGGTACGAAATCCTTACTAATGGACGGGACATATAGCCATGCTGTTAAGTTCTGGGCAGCAGTCCGGCAACGTGCTATGGAGTTATTTGAACGGGATGTGCTTCCAGGAATTGATTATGCACTTACCGAAATAGTGCATTGTAAATCCCATAAGGAAATTGGCGTAGAACGAGCGCAAAATAAATGTGTTAAAGCCTATTTGTTGAGAACTTTAGAACTGACCGGGGCAAAAGTAATTGTGGTGCTGGGAGAACGTGCAAGGAAAGCAATTCAAAGTCAATTCAATATTCCTGAAAAAATCTCAGTGTCTGAGGCAATAAAGATAGGGAGCAGTGAAAGATTTTTTGCTTTCCTTCCACATCCAAATGCCCACAAAGAGCGTTCTTTTTCCAAGTGCTTTCAGGATGATGAGCTTGAAAAGTTACGCGCATCTTTGCATACGTGGAAAAATGGTGAGTGATGCACATGGTTAAAGTTACTTGAACGTGCGATCGCCCGATTGAAAACTTTACCTTCTAGTGAGCAAGATGCGATCGCGTTATGATAGAAGTATCGGCTGATTGTGGCAATTCGCTATGACCTTGGTATTATTTTCATCCGATTTATTGGCACTCATGCTGAGTATGACAAAGTAGATGCAAAAATAGTCTAAACAGATGTGAATGTATGGAATTGCGCCCAATTAGAAATGAAACGGACTATCAGGAAGCGCTTCGAGAGATCGAGTTACTGTTTAATGCCACCCCAAACACTCCTGAGTACGATCGATTAGATGTACTCAGCACCTTAGTGGAAGCCTACGAGAAGAAACACATTCCGATCGCAATCCCCGACCCGATCGCAGCGATTTATATAATATAAAACATCAGCGCCACAACTTCTACAAAGAGGCTAATCTAAAGAATGCTTTGTTTTCAGTTTCAGGTCTATTTTGTCTTGTTCTCTATTTTTATCATGAGGAATTGAGGGCGAATTTTTACAGCCTTGGTCTAAATGGCTGACGATAAATCCAGAGTGGAATTCTCGAATTCGCAATGATTTAAGGCCAGGATACATTTTGCCTGAGTTTGAAACATGATATTCTTACCGCCTTCTGCCCCCGAAAGAGCGACTGCGACTCGGTTGACGAGAATTCCTGCCGCTACCAAAACTCGGCTGCCGCTTGTATTGATTTTGACGTTGCTGCGGCGATCGCCTCAAAGTGCTGCCACCGTAACCCGAACCGGTCGATCGATTGCCATTTGGCCGTGCTGAGGGTCTTACTGGCTGGTTGTATGTGGGCGATCGCAGGCGGCCTGTCGTCCTTAAAACTTGACGGTTTCTTACAACCGGAGGCGGAGTTCGATACCGAGTTTGATACTGCTGAACAGCTTGGTTGTAAGTATTACCATACCCGCCATATCCTGTCATAATTCCCGGCTGATACACTGGCGGCATATAATATTGCGGTCTAAATAACAAACTGCCGATCGCCTGACCGGCTATAGCCCCAGCAAACGGTGCCCAGAAGCCAGATTGCTGCCGCACTACTACGGTTTGTGGCTGACCTGTTTGAGGATTAGGAACAGATTCGGTAACGTTGTGAACGTACTCAATTTTAAAATCTTCTGTCAAATGCAAAACCGCTTGATTGTTCTCCACATTTAGATAACTTTTCTTGCCTGCCGATATTTCTTCCTCCGTTAACCGAGCCATTTGCAAATCCGTAGTGCGGTAAACTGGGGGACTGCCGGGGGGAGTATTCAGCAACATCAAACTGTATTCGCCATCCGCATCGTCGTAGGTAGCTTGCTGTACGGGATATTGGCCTTGAGCCAAGTTATTATTTGGTGCAGGACGCACTGTGTTAATATTCGGATTTCCAGCAGGATTTGTATAAGTTTGTGTGCGAGGAGAACCGCAGCCGGTTGCCGCCCACAAAAAAGTTAAAGCCATTAAATAAATTGTCAGTTTTCGCAGCATCATAAATAGTAATTGGGAATTGGGAATTGGGCATTGGGCATCGGGCATCGGGCATTGGTAGCAAATAACCCTTCGACTCCGCTCTGGGCACCGCAAATAACTAATAACTAATAACTAATAACTAATTTCTCCTTCCTTAAAGGGGAATAAGTTCGGGGAAATTGACCAACACTTGGTCGTTGGTAAGTTCGTCTCCCAACTGTGCGGGAGAAAAGTGAACTTGCACAGCTCGGAGCCTTTCTTGGTAATGTAAATTAATCAGTGCTTTTAAACCGACTTTCAGCGCACTGATGTCAGCGAGGTCAGTTTCTAGAGCAGGAACTTCGCCTTCATACGCAACTGTCAGCATCACCACCACATTTCTAGTTACCGGCAAAGACAAGGGGGAATTTTTATCGTAAACAGAGGTACTGTATTGAGGCTCGCTGAGATAGCGATCGGCTGAATCAGTGAAAAGTTCATCCACATAATCGCCCGCTTCGCCTTCATTCCAAAAAACATCGCCTTCATTGGCGGCTGATTGCCAGTAGTTGTCGTACTGCAACAGGTGATTGCAAATTTCTACCAGACCTTCTCCTAAAACTGCTATGTCGCCATCGGCATCAATTGCTTGTCTGGCGGTGCGGTTGAGAACTCCTAACAGCGGTGCAACATCTTCGCCTGTTAGGTGAACAAACACCCGGCAAACTGCCAATCTAGTTTTACCTGTAAATTGATTGAATCGATCGCGCCAAGCATTCATAATAACCTATAGTTTTAATCTGTAGGGCTATATTTCCCACCATAGCAGGGGATTTGAACTCTTGCCGTCTACCCTCAGATTGATCTGAAGAGTATTTTTAGCGATCGCCTCGGCCGCCTACTGTCTCGCTTTGACTCATCTAATTTTATAGCAGTTTTCAATCGGCTCAAATACAGTTCAAATACAGTAGGAAAACCGCACAGCCTTGTCCTGACTGGGAGCAGCGACTTTTAATAATTGGTATCCCACATTCCGCACTTCAAGTTGAAGTACGATAAAATAGAATACCGAAAAAGCCAAAAACCCGGATAATTCAGAA
>NZ_JAUBPT010000364.1:0-1116 GCF_036700905.1 Microcoleus sp. S13_C3
GAAGCCGTTGCATAATTGGGGGATGATTTTGATTGTTTTGTGGGATGGGATATCGTAGCCAGTCAGGTGTATTTTCACTGAAGGCGGGACACCCTACAAGCATCATCATCAAATTGTGCAATCCCGGCTCAATTAATGAAGGTTTAGCAGCAGTTAGGGCTTCAAAAGGGTGGGATATATCAATCAAGCAGGCTAGTGGGCGATCGCCCCTAAGTTTCCGCTGTAGGCAGTTTTTCCGAAGGCTTAGCCGCTGTCAAGCGCAATGGCAAATCTGGCTTCATCAATCAAACTGGAAAGCTATTCATTTAGCAGGTTCGATGCTCTGTTTAGGCTTTAAATTTGTTTAAGCCTCGTAACTTAACTCCAGCCGTCCAGAATTGACCGGCAAACCATCCTGAAATACCAGCAATTCTCCCGGCTGAATTTGCGTCCAAACTTCGTTATCAGTCAGCGGAAAAGTGGCAATAACAGCCACGCGATCGTCCTCGTTGGTCAATTCCCGAAAATCGACAGTTACATCTTCGTCGATCGAGTGAGCGCTAGCAAAAGGTGCTTGTCGCACAATATAATGCAGATTAGTAGAACAATGGGTGAACAAGTGTTCTCCATCCGAAAGTAAATAATTAAAAATTCCGTGTTCTGCCAAACTTTTAGTAATTTCCTCCAGTACCGGGTAAATTTCCGCTACAGCAGGCTTGCTTTGAGGAAAAGTGGAGCGCAGCTTTTCTAATATCAAACAAAAAGCTTTTTCGCTGTCAGTTTTGCCAACAGGCTTGTAAAATCCGGCACGTTCTGGATTAAAATTTTCCAGATTTCCATTGTGAGCGAAAACCCAATAGCGCCCCCAAAGTTCCCGAATAAAAGGGTGGCAGTTTTCCAAAGCAATTTCGCCTTGGGTAGCTTTGCGGATGTGAGCAATGACGTTAGTTGAATGAATGGGATAGCGGCGCACTACTTCTGCAACCGGAGAAGCAATCGCAGGTTTAGAGTCTATAAAAAGGCGACATCCCAAACCTTCAAAGAAAGCAATTCCCCAACCGTCTTGATGAACGTCTGTTCTGCCACCTCTTGCAGAAAAACCCTCAAAAGAAAAGCAAATATCTGTTGGAACATTGC
>NZ_JAUBPT010000076.1:0-35769 GCF_036700905.1 Microcoleus sp. S13_C3
CGTCCAAAAAGGACGGGCGGGACGCCCATCCCACAATAACAATTAAAATTGTAAGTTATTTAATTCGCGATCCTAATGTGGTCACAGGTTAGCCCAAGAATTTGAACTCGCTGCCAAAGCGAACTACTCAATCCACAAAATCTCACTTTTTAGTTACAACAAGAGTATCTGATCCGTTGGCAGGAGTTCGATTAAATATTAAAATATTTGGGTAAGTGGTAACAGTTATAGCAGAAGACCTTCCGCAGAAAACTATCCCAGCAATAATTTCAACAATTAATAACGTCCTCAGCTTCTTCGCGGTTGCTCTAAATGTTAATAATTCACAACATTTAACAGTTAATATTTCACATTTCCGAGTCCAAGGGCTAATGACTGCTGATATCGTTTGCGGTTACATGGGTATTGTTTAAATGTCTAAACAGTCAGTTGTTCCGAAAGCATAATCTTAGTCAACCGCCAACCGGTAACAGTCAACAATATCTTGCTCGTGCAACCAGAATTGATCTGACTAATATAGCAATCCTAAATGATATCATGTCCGGTCGATTACCATTCATCAGGTAGGGGCGGGTTCACTAACAATATCTGCCAATAATTGACAATCTCAAAAACCCGCCCGGCCGGGATATTATGGTCAATAGATCGGGAGCATCTCACCTTTGCAGCCCTCCGCTAGAAATTGGAGTTTTGAGGCAGGAGGCAGGAGGCAGGAGGAAGAAGGAAAGAGGAAGAAGGAAAGAGGAAGAAGGAAGAAGCCAGAAGAAGGAAGCAGCCAGAAGAAGTATTTTTACAAATATGAGATGCTCCCAATAGATCGGACATGATATGAGTCGTAAATTTTTTACCCCACCCCAACCCTCCCCGAACCCGCGGTTCGGGAGTAAGAAATTCACAAATGATTTAGGATTGCTATAACTACTTCCCCAGACTCTGATATTTACTCAATAAAGCAGCAAAGCGCTTGTAATCCACAGGCTTCCTCAAATACTCCGCCGCTCCCAATTCCAAACCCTGATTTTGGTCGTCCAAAAAAGTTATCATAATTACCGGAATATCAACCAAATCCCGATCGGCTTTCAATGCCGACAGCACCGCCCAGCCGTCCATACTCGGCATCATCACGTCCAGAAGAATCGCGTCGGGCAGCAACTCCTTAGCCAACAGAAGCCCCCCTTGACCGCTAGCCGACGATCGCACCCGAAATCCCTGTTTCGACAAGCAGCGAGTCATCAAATCCCGCGCGTCTGGATCGTCGTCAATCACCAGCACAGTAGCAGCATCCGGCAGATCCAGCCGTTGCGATCGCACTGCTTTTTGCTTCCCTTCAGTCGCTGCTACACTCGTGTCTAACTCCTGGGAATCGGGCTGAATTTCTTGGATTTCTCGATCGTCCGGCGCTTCTTTCGGGCTTGTAACCGCAATCGGCAACCGGATCGTAAAACTAGAACCGCAATTAAATTCGCTCTCAACCGTAATGTCTCCGCCCATCATCTGGCAAAACTTCCGGCTAATTGTCAGCCCCAAACCGGTGCCGCCGTATTTGCGGGTAGTAGAATCGTCCGCTTGAGCGAAAGCTCCGAACAGCCTCGACACCTGATCCTCAGTCATGCCGATGCCGGTATCGGTTACTTGAAACACGATCGACGGCTGTTGACACCGAGAAGGATCTGCCGAGAGTTCTTCGGAATTGTCGATCGGCAAAACCTCCCCTTCTTCCTTCCAAACATTAATCGTAATTTTGCCTCGATCGGTAAACTTAGCAGCATTGCTCACCAAATTCAACAGCGCTTGCCGCAGCTTCGACGAATCCGAGTAGATCGTGCCAATATTGCGATCGCAATTGACGATCAAAGTATTGCCATTTTTCCCTAGCGTCGGTTGAACAGTAGTGACAACCTGCTCGATCAAATCCCACACCTCAAAAGTCTCCAAGAAAAGAGTCATCTTTCCTGCTTCAATTTTAGAAATATCCAGGATGTCACTAATAATGTTGAGCAACTGCTTGCCTGCCATATTAATGCTTGCCAAATCCATCACAAACTCTTCTTCGCCAAGTTCCAGAGCCTCTTCTTGTAGCAGCTCGCTGTAGCCGATAATCGCATTCAAAGGCGTCCGCAACTCGTGAGTCATATTTGCCAAAAAAGTGCTTTTCGCCCGGTTGGCAGCTTCGGCAGCATTCTTAGCGACTTCCAATTCCTCCGATCGTTCCTCTAGCTGTCGCTGCCGCACCTCCAAACCGTTGAGCAAACTGCTAATTTGCTGAGCCATTGTATTGAGAGTAGAAGATAGCACCCCGATCGCGTCATTAGAAACCACAGGCGATCGAGCCGTCAAATCACCGCTTGCCATCTGTTCGGCAGTTTCCCGCAGCAAGCCGAGATTCCGAATAATTGCCGACACCGACACAAAAGCCACTATCCCCGCGATCAAACTCAAAGCCAAAGCCCCCATCAGCCAGTGCTGAGTGCGGCTCGCCACCAAGAGAGTTTGCTGCACCAGCACCGCCATTGCCGCCTCGGGAACCCCCGCCGCCGGATGTGAGGCAGCCTCTATTGTCAGCAAATAGTTCTTCATATCCACAGAACCCATCCACCCGACTCCCACCGCCATCCAAGTTATCAGTACCAAGATGACAAACAGCCCGATCAAAGACGCCCGAGTTCCCAGAGAAATCCCCCTCGTAGCAAGTGCCGCCGCCCAAGGATAGCCCTTGAGAAAAGGATCTGGCGGAACCGGTGCGCCGGAATTCCAAATCTCCTCAATTTGACCGTCCACCCTCACCTTACCAATCCGCACTGTTTTCCAGATATGCTGAGTTTGGGCATCTATTTTTACCTTGCCCGAAGGCGCTGCAAACTCAATATTTTTAGCAGCCGCCCTGACTTTAACCACATCTGTCGAACCAGCTTTTTCTACTGCTTGCTTCCACAGGTAAACGCCCAAATAAGCAGCTTCGATCGGGTCATCCGTGACTCGATTTTCCCCGTATCGGGCTTTATAAGCCTTGACAAATTTACGATTTTCCGGTGTATCCACCGTTTGAAAATAGTTCCATACCACCAAATGTCCAGCAATATTGGACGGCCCAATCGCTCGCACTTCCTCTTCTGCTACGCTGACCGACATCACCGGCAAATCATCGGGTTTCAAGCCAGCTTCCCGCAACTTTTGGAAAAAAGCCACATTGCTATCGCCGTTGAGAGTGTTGAGAATCGCATCTGGTTTCACTGCTAAGATATGTGCGATCGCCTCGCCCACTTCCCTCGAACCCAGCGGCAGATAAACTTCCCCCGCTAACTCTCCCCCCAGTGCCGCCAGTTGAGCTTTCACAATCCGATTTGCCGTGCGGGGAAAGATATAATCCGAACCCAACAGGAAAATTTTCCGCTTTCCCTGTGCCAGCAAGTAATTCACCCCAGGCACAATCTGTTGGTTTGGCGCAGCACCAGTGTAGAAAATATTCGGACACTGTTCTAGCCCTTCATACTGCACCGGATAGAACAGCAACCCACTGCAGTGATCAAAAGCCGGCTGTACAGCTTTGCGGCTCGCCGAAGTCCAACAGCCAAATACCACCGCCACCTGCGCTTCTAGGAGCAATTGCTTAGCTTTTTGAGCAAAAGTTTGCAAATCGCTGGCTCCATCTTCTATAACCGCTTCCAAGGGGCGTCCCAGCACCCCTCCCGCCACATTAATTTCCTCAACAGCCAACAGCGTCGCATCTTTAACAGAAATTTCGCTGATGGACATCGTGCCCGTCAGCGAATGCAACACGCCTATTTTGATCGGCTCACGAGTCGGGCCTGCTGCTTCGAGGGGGTTACTGCTCGTTGCTCCCATAGGGTTTTAGATAATTTTTACTAATAATAGAAATTTTAGTTCGATCCGGTAGGAAGTTAGCCTTGAGGCTAAATCTTGTTTAGCAGATTATTTAAGCCGATCGCCACCAAACGGGGGAATCGTTACACCCTGTTGATTTTAACGGTCAAACTCTCAGCATAGACTATACCTCTTGCAAAAATAACTAGGACGGGCTCTGGGGCCCATCCCACAAAAGTTATTTTTTCTTGTGGGATGGGCCGAAGAGCCCGTCCAATAAATTTATGAAAAGGACTTTTGCAAGAGCTCTAGTTAAGTCTGCACTAAATTGCCTCCCATTTCTCTCTTGATCTTTTACCGATGTCCAAAGAGCCTCATCCAACAACATTCGACACTTAATGCCATCGCGCGCGCCGCAGAAAAATTGTCCCCCCTCTTCCCTCTCCCGTACTCATTCACTGCCCGCGCCTTGCGACTCACCAAGCAATCTCATGCACTCACGCACTCTTCCCCTTCCCATATCTTTCTTCCGGCAGATGGAAGTCTCCCTAATTTCTCTTATTTTAAAACTAAAAACTCTTCCCCAGCTCCTATCTATCTTCAGGGAGAGGGACGGCTTCGTCATTGGCGTTATTATAAATATAAGGTTAACTTGTAACTAGCCTGGTTAAAAATAAATTTTGCAAACAATAGGGTCAAGACAAATGAATATTGAAGAAAATGCGACCCACACTGGCAGCGAAAATCAAGTAACGCTACCAAAATCAAAGGAAACATTGCTCGGCGAGGAAACAGAAAAAGCCCTCGGTCAGCAAAAACAAGAAGATGCTCAAACTATGCGCGCTGTGGAACAGTTGAAAGAAGAACTTCAGCAGAAAATAGATGAAGAATGTCATCACAAGGTAGATTAAAACTAATACGGCATTTGTTCGGGTGTGGGTAAGATGCGGTCTTGCCCACACCTGCCCTTTTAAGGCAGAACGCAGAAGTCAGAATTAAATAAAAATTTATAATTTTAAATTATTTTTGGTGTGATAAAAACCTCCGGGAAGCGGGGTTGACCATCCACCATTTTTTTTACATAAATACTTCGTTGCAGCCACCAGAAACGGTGAAAAAACCTATAAGTATGAAAGCTATAGCAATCCTAAATCATTTATGTAAATTTGTAGGGGTAGTACCTTTCTTTGTCTACCCCCTATCTATCGGGGCAACCGGGCGTGGGATTGCCCCTACAATAATTACGCGAAGGATTTAGGATTGCTATATAAGTATGAAAGTGGCAGTGCGTCTAAAATTGAAAAATTATTTTTCCATCTTCCATGTTCCCTGTTCATTTATTCTTCATTCTTTCTTCCTAGAGGTAGAGTGCAACGCAGCTCCTAGTTACCTATGATGAGTTTATAAAGTAAAAAATGTCTGAGATACAGATAGGGAGAAACCCATGAGCACTGAAGATAGAGCAAAGGCAACTGGCAACAACATCGCAGGCAAAGCTCAAGAAGCCCTAGGCAATGTTACTGGCGATCCGAAGGATAAAGCTGAAGGCAAAGCCAAGCAGGCCAAAGCTGAAGCTGGTCACGCGATCGAAGATGTAAAAGATGAGCTCAAAAAGAAACTAGACTAAGCCTAATACTAATTGAGAGGGTCGAGCAACCTGACCCTTTCAAGTATTCCAAATGTTTGAGTAACGGAGGAAAAAAGGTGAGTTTATTGCAGCAGAGTCGCAAAATAATTGCGGGCGTACTTTTGGTTTTAATGCTGGCAGTTACTACTGCCTGCACGTCCAGCGTTTCAGCCCAAAAAACGGGTGATGTACCTGTAGCAATTGGTGGCAGTCAGGGTTATTACGCCCAGCTAGAACGTGGCAATACCGCCGCCGGTCAAGATTTTGGTAAATGGGTAACATTGACGGCTCAGGGCTTGGTTCAGGATGCTTACGTGCGCGACAATAACAAATTGGGAGTGGTAATTACCCCGCAAGTCCGCCCGACTGAAGTGAAAGATTTGGCGAAATCTTTAGCACAAGGTTTTCACCGCAATTTCCCCAATCAGGATGTAAGTGTTTTGGTTTACGCTCCTGACAAAAAACTGATTTTGACTGCTAAGTACGACCAGCAATCAAATCAAATTGAATACAAGTCTTGACCTGGTTAGAAAGCTTAAATGATAGCCGCGCGACGGTTTAATATTCCGCAGTTTTTGGAAGCCGAAACAATCTCAAGTAGAGACGGAACTGTTTTGTAGATTGGAAGGGATTTACCATGAGTAGCAGCGATAATTACAAGAGTCAAATCATGAAAGATTTGGCGCAGGGCGATAGAGAAATGATGCCGGAGACAACCGGTGAAGAGTACGAAAATTTTGACGATTTTGCTCAAAGAACTTCGCCGGCTCAACGCAAACAATTATTCGGGCGTTCACTGAATCACGACTCGCTCCCGCCGGCTCAGTTGGAACCGGAATTGCAAAAGGCGATCGCCCAAATTAAGCCAAACGAACGCGACGATGTAGCGCGGGAATTCTTCAAGCATTTGGGCAAGAGAGGATTGGACGATCGCCAATTGGAAAAGCAGCTAGGACTTTCTACCCACCACGCCAGCCGCATGAATGCTGACGATGTTACCAAGTTAGCCTCATTCACCTATCACAATCACCCGGATATTTTCCGAGAAGTGCTGGCAGAACAGCCTAGTTTGATGAAGTTTTTGGGAAATCCCGTTGTTGCTGGTATTTTGGGAATAGTTGCTGCTAAATGGCTCAACAACCGCAAATAATCTTGGATTCAGACAAGCCTAAAAGCGGATAATACGTGCAGCAAATAAAAGGACGATCGCTCGGGCGATCGTCCTTTTATTTTTTATATCTCGTCCGGTCAATTCGGGAGCATCTCATATTTGTAAAAATACTTCTTCTGCCTCCTTCCTTCTGCCTCTTTCCTTCTGCCTCTTTCCTTCTGCCTCCTGCCTCCTGCCTCCTGCCTCAAAACTCCAATTTCTAGCGGAGGGCTGCAAAGGTGAGATGCTCCCGTCAATTCCCTCCGCTTCGCTTCACCCGAAATCAGGTAGGGGCGGGTTCACGAACCATATCTGCCAATAATTGACAATCTCAAAAACCCGCCCTGCCGGGATATTATGGTCAATCGATCGCACTAGATATTATATCGAGTCCGGTAGTAAAATAACCGCGATCGCGTTTTTATGGAGGATTTTAGTCATCATAAAACTAACTCAAAATTTAGTCCTCACTACAAACATCTTTGATGGCGGTCGTTCGAGGAAAGATAAGATTATAATACTAAATCCCGATTGTTTAAATCTTAATTATTGGGTTCCTAGCGGTTCCGGTAAGTAAAAAACCTTGCCAATTACCGATTACGAATTACTAATTATTGCTTAAAGCTAAAAATAACTGCACAGCAGTCAACAGCGGTATACCTGACACTCCGCCAAATTAAATGTAGGATTAAGTGTTGTCGTGAATCAGAAAAAAAAGATGAACTTATCCACTTTTTGGCGAAAACTCCGCAGCCAGCAAGCCTTGTGCTTTGCTGCACTCCTGGTAGGTTGCCTGGTATTTATCGGTTGTTCCCCCGCCCAGTCAGCGGCTGGCAATTCAGTCGATCCCAAGTTCAAAGAGCAAGTCTTGCAGGTGATCCGCGAAAACCCGCAAGTAATTTTAGAGTCGGTACAAGCGTACCAGCAACAGCAGCAGCAGTCTCTCAAAGCAGCGCAGCAGTCATTTTTGCAGGAGATGAAAACTAATCCCAAATCTTCGATCGGGGATTCTCCCACCACGGGCTCACCTTCCCAGCAAATTGTACTTTTAGAATTCTCTGACTTTCAATGTCCGTTTTGCGCGCGCGCTTACGATACTGTCAAGCAGTTTATGGCAAAACACCAGGACAAAGTTACTTTAGCTTACAAGCATTTTCCCTTGACTTCTATTCACCCTCAAGCGCTGCCAGCAGCTAAAGCAGCTTGGGCTGCTGGGCAGCAGGGCAAATTCTGGGAATATTACAGCGCTTTGTTTGAAGGGCAGAAACAGTTAGGCGAACCATTGTACGGATCGATCGCCCAAAAGCTCAATCTAAAATTAGATAAATTCAACACCGATCGCAACAGCCCCGCAGCAGAAGCCGCCATTGCCAAAGACGTGCAACTCGCTCAACAACTGGGCATTGAAGGCACTCCGTTTTTTATTATGAACGGCAAAACTTTCTCCGGGGCAGTCGAGCTTTCTGAGATGGAAAGCATTCTCGCTAGTATCTCCAAATAAGTAAGCCCACCTGAACAAACAGAACCCCCAGATCCCCGATTTCTTAAAGAAGTCGGGGATCGAATGCGCGATCGGGTCGATCGCTATATTTACTGACTAATTTTTAGGATTGGGAACAAATTTGCTCCTTGTGTTGTCTTACTAAGACTTTAAGCTGCTTATGACTTCAGCATTATATCTTGCCTTTTACAAGCTTTCCAAGACCGAGCTAGTGGATTCAAATGATTATTTGTCCCTACTAATTTGAATTCTTTTGGCAAGACGATCGCCGCTTTTAAGCTCCATTTCCCTTGCATCTACGAGGAAAATCGATCATGGAAAAAATTACGCAAATAGTTGTCATTGACCCAACTGTTGAAAATTATCAACGCCTTGCAGCAAGCGCCGAACCAAGGAAAAAGATATTTATACTCGATCGGGCGGGGGATGGAGTCGAGCAAATTACAGAGTTATTAGCTAGCTACACCGATATTTCCGCTGTTCATATTGTTTCTCACGGCGGGCCTGGAAATTTGCAACTGGGGTCAATTCAGCTAAATTCTGACAACCTAGACGAATATGGCGATCGACTTCAGCAGTGGAAAAAGGCCTTAACCCCTAACGCCGATATCCTCCTGTACGGTTGCAACGTGGCGGCAGAAATCGCCCCACCGATAGCGGGGCGATCGTTCTTGCAACGCCTCAATCAACTCACAGGTGCAGACATCGCCGCCTCCAAAAACCTGACAGGAAGTGCTGCATTAGGCGGTGACTGGGATTTAGAAGTAACAATTGGTTCGATTGAGACCGCTTTGGCATTCACCCAAGAGGCGATCGCAAGTTACGATCGCGTTTTAGCTTCTTTTGCAGTCACCAGCACCAACGACTCCGGCTTAGGATCGCTGCGAGATGCGATTACCCAAGCGAATGCTACCGCAGGCGCAGATATTATTGACCTGACTGGTATTACGGGCACAATTACCCTCGCGACGACGCTGCCAACTATTAATGAAAGTGTCAGTCTGAACGGCCCAGTCGCAGCTACTTTGACAGTTAGCGGTAACAGTGCAGTGCAGATACTTAGCACTAATATAAATATCGGCCCTGTCAGCATTTCTAACCTCACCTTTGCTAACGGGACTGGTGGCATTAATAACGCCTCCGGTGTCACCCTGAACCTTACCAACCTTACCTTCTCCGCCAATGTCGCTGGGGCAGGAGGTGCTCTCTTCAACAATGGCGGCACGGTGACAATAACGAGTTCTACGTTTACTGCCAATACCGCTACTGCTTCGGGTGGTGGCGCGATCAGGCAGGGTGGGGGTCTTCTCACCATTGTTGACAGCACTTTCACCGAAAACACAGCGAATGCGAACAGTCAAGGCGGCGGTGCCATCTTGATCGATGGCGGTGCGGTAAACATTACTGGCAGCACCTTTAGTGGTAATAGTGCACAAAACACCGCTGACGGTGGCGGCGCTATCTACCACAGAGGCGGGGGCGAACTGCTGAGCATTCTCAATAGCACTTTCACTAACAACATTTCGGTGGGTAACGGCGGTGCGATCAGAAACGACGCCCAGCCATTGAGTGTTACCAGCAGCACGTTTAGCAGCAATCAGGCTGCACAAAATGGAGGTGCGATCGTCAACGAGGGCGCGGCAACCATTACCAACAGCACGTTTTCTGCGAACACGGCAACTAACTTTGGCGCGATCAGAAATGGCGGTACGCTGGATCTCAGAAGTAGCACTCTGACTCTCAATAGTGCAACGAACCAAGGCGGCGGGATTTTCAACACTAATGTGGCAAATGTCCGCAACACGATCATTGCTGGGAACACGGCTACCAATTTAAACCCCGATGTAGATGGGACATTTACAAGTGAGGGCAATAACTTAATTGGCAACGGTACGGGTGCTGGCTTCACAAACGGTGTTAATGGCGATCTAGTAGGCACTGCTGGCACTCCCATCAATCCGAATCTCGGAGCACTGACAAATAACGGCGGCCCAACGGAGACTCACGTCTTACTCCCTGGAAGCCCTGCTCTTGACAGGGGTAACAGCGCGGCACCTGCTACGGATCAGCGTGGCTTAACTCGGCCTTCTGGCAGTGCTGTTGACATCGGCGCTGTTGAAGTACAGCAGATTATTGTGAGCATCACCGCGCCGGATAATTCAGCGGCTGAAACTCCTATTGATCCAGGCACTTTCCGCGTTAGCCGCAGTGATAGCACAGTCGGTAATTTGACGGTGAATCTCGCCATTGATGGCAGTAGTACCGCTGTTGCTGCTGACTACAATCTGGGTAGTACCTTTCCCGTCACTATTCCCAACGGGCAAAGCTTTGTGGATGTGATTCTCACCCCATTTGATGACGCAATACCGGAGGTTGCAGAAACGCTGCGATTGAATTTGGGAAATGGGAATTATGCGATCGCACCGGCCAGCAGCAATGCTACGGTGACTATTGCAGCCAATGACTCGATTGCTTATGCGATCGCACTCACAAATCCAGCGACAGGTTCCTTAATTGAAGGCAATTCCGGCACTCAACCCGTCACTTTCACCGTCACTCGCAGCGGCGGCACGGGGGTAGCGAGTACAGTAAATTATGCGATCGCTGGTACCGCGAGCAACGGCGCAGACTACAATAATATCAATGCTGCTGGGGCGACTACCACCACAGGGACGATCGCCTTTGCCGCCAACGAAACAACTAAAACTATTGCTGTGGATGTCTTGGGCGAAACCGCAGTTGAACCTGACGAGACAATTACCGTCACCCTCAGCAACCCAAATTTGACCGCAGCGCCGGAAAGTTCGACTGTCACCACCAGCACCGCCACTGCTACGATCGCTAATGATGACAGCCCTAGTATCTCGATCGATGATGTAGTTGTTACCGAGGGCAATACGGGTACTGCTAGCGCCACCTTTACCGCCACTCTCTCAGCAGCTTCTAGCTTGCCCGTCACCGTCAATTACGCCACCTCAGACGGTACTGCTAACACTGCTGATAGCGATTACGCGGCGGCCACAGGCAGCGTCACCTTCAATGCCGGGGAAACGACAAAAACCATTACTGTTGCTGTCAACGGCGATTCTAAGTTTGAAACTGACGAAACATTTAACGTCAACCTCAGCACCCCTGTCAATGCGACTATTACTAAAGCGACGGGCATAGGTACGATCGCAAATGACGACTTGGAGTCACCAACTCCGACACCGACGCCAACTCCGACTCCGACTCCGACTCCGACTCCGACTCCAACGCCAACTCCAACGCCAACTCCAACTCCGACTCCCACTCCGACAACAACTCCCACTCCAACTCCAACTCCGACTCCCACTCCGACAACAACTCCCACTCCAACTCCAACTCCGACTCCCACTCCAACTCCCACTCCGACTCCAACTCCGACTCCGACTCCAACTCCGACAACAACGCCAACTCCGACTCCGACTCCAACTCCGACAACAACTCCAACTCCGACTCCGACTCCAACTCCGACAACAACTCCAACTCCGACAACAACTCCAACTCCGACAACAACTCCAACTCCGACTCCGACTCCAACTCCGACAACAACTCCAACTCCGACTCCGACTCCAACTCCGACAACAACTCCAACTCCGACAACAACTCCAACTCCGACAACAACTCCAACTCCGACTCCGACTCCAACTCCGACAACAACTCCAACTCCGACTCCGACTCCGACTCCGACTCCAACTCCAACTCCAACTCCAACTCCAACTCCGAATCCGACAACAACTCCGACTCCGACAACAACGCCAACTCCGACAACAACGCCGACTCCCACTTCGACTCCAACTCCAACAACAACTCCGACAACAACACCAACTCCAACTCCGACAACAACTCCAACTCCGACAACAACTCCAACTCCGACAACAACTCCGACAACAACACCAACTCCGACAACAACGCCAACTCCGACAACAACGCCAACTCCGACAACAACTCCAACTCCGACAACAACTCCAACTCCGACAACAACTCCAACTCCGACAACAACTCCGACTCCGACAACAACTCCGACGCCAGAAACTCAAGACGAAGATTGCATTTGCAAGCAGATAACCTTTCCCAGCCAGACTGCTATTCGCGGCCCCAACCAAACAAATAGCACCACCAACGGTACAGAAAGCGACGACATTCTGGAGGGTTCCATTACCAATGACAAGATCAACGGCTTAAATGGTAACGACTTGGAGGTTGGCTTCACTGGCAATGACAATATTTATGGCGGATCTTACCTCAGCATTGATCTAGGAAATATAACCATTCTTCCCTCTGCCAAAGATAGCGACGTGCTGTTTGGCAATGAGGGCGATGATTACCTCCACGGGGGTGCTAAAGATGATTTAATTTTTGGGGGCAAGAACGAAGATGTTGCTTACGGTGGCAAAGATGACGACATAATTTTTGGAGACAAACAGAGCGATACTTTAATTGGCGATGAGGGTAATGACACATTATACGGTGGTACTTTTAACCCTTTAGACATCGATTCTACAGGTCGCGATTTGCTATTTGGTCTCAGTGGCGATGATTACCTGAACGGGCAAGAAGCCGAAGATTCCCTTTCTGGCGGTAATGGAAACGATACAGTGCGTGGCGGCAAGGGTGATGATTTGGCCCTAGGAGACTTGGGCAACGACGTGCTGTTTGGGGATGAGGGCAGCGATACTCTCTGTGGTGGCGAGGGAGAAGATACTATGTACGGGGATATTGGCAGCCCTCTGGCGATCGGCTCCGCTGGCGCTCAAGACCAGATGTGTGGTGGTTTGGGCAACGATTTGTTGTTTGGCAATGAAGGTCAGGATACCGTCAACGGTGATGCTGGAAACGATACTCTTTATGGCGGCAAGGATGAAGACAGTTTACTGGGTAGTGCTGGGGACGATTGGTTATTTGGAGATGAGGGGAATGATACTTTAATTGGAGGTACTGGGGACGATCGATTTATCTTAGGTATCGACAACGGCCACGAGACTATTTTAGACTTTCAAGATGGTCGCGATGCGATCGGCTTGACAGGCGGTTTAAGTTTCTCGCAACTGAGCATTACTGTAGAAAATAATTCTACTTCGCTCCGAGTTACCAGTTCCGGTCAACTGTTAGCAACTCTCAGCAATGTGTCCACAGGGCTGATTAATGTTACCGATTTTGTAGCGGTCTAAATCGATACCCCTGGGGACACGGCAATGCCGTTTCCTTTTGCTCGTCGATCGTATACAAAAAATCGGCTCTCCCGGATCTATGGTGATAACTCAATCTAAGAACTGGTAATAGGTAATGGGTAATGGGTTAGTCATTTGGAGCCAATTACCTATTACCTATTACCATTACTCTGTAATATCATTGCCGGTTACACCGGAATGATGTTGACTGTTGACGGTTGACTGTTCACGGCGTCAACAGTCAACAGTCAACAGTCAACAGTCAACAGTGAACTCGAATTTACTATTCCGATGCTAACGGATTTGATATAACACAGGATACATTTTTTCCCAGCTCGCTATGAGATCCAAAAAGGGGACTTTGACCCTCTTGCTCCCCTATTTTTAAGGGGTACTGGGGGGTTCTAAGACGCAATAAAACACGCTCTAGAGACCCCAAAAACCAGGTTTATGCGTCAATATTTCTCGGAAAAAGCGGCAATTTTTCCCAAAAACCAATTTTTTTGCATAATTCCTGTTCTCTAAGCCGATTATTTAATAGGACAGATCGATACCTACTGGAATCCGTTGTTTTTCTCGATCGTTCCCGCTTCCCTTTCTAATCTTTATCCAAATAAAATAAAATCAAGCGCTGAAACCCAAACGAAATCGCTAGAGTGAAGGCAGTCGAGACGATGCGTGTTGCAGTTCCTTTTGATGTATCATTTATGGAGGACTACTTTTATGCCATCCGTGAAATCTCCAACCGATCGAACCAGTGGATTATACGTGCGTTCCCCCGATGGAGAAAAACTCGTTTTTCCCCTGAAACATACAGAAGTCAGAGCCAAAATAGCCGGAAATTTATCGCGAGTTGAAGTCTCGCAAAAATTTGAAAATCCTTTCACAAAGCCGCTGGAAGCCGTCTATATTTTTCCGCTACCTGCAGAAGCAGCGGTAGATGAAATGGAAATTAAAATCGGCGAGAATACCATTAAAGGCAGCATCAAAAAACGCGAAGAAGCACAGCGAATTTACCAAAAAGCCAAACAAGAAGGACGGACTGCGGGTTTGCTGGAACAGGAGCGAGATAATATTTTCACCCAGTCCCTTGCCAACATCCAACCGGGCGAAGAAATCGATGTCACGATTCGCTATACCGACAGCTTGAAATTTCTAGCTGGCGATTATGAATTCGTCTTTCCGATGGTTGTCGGGCCGCGATATATTCCCGGTACGCCGCTGGATGAAACGGCAGCCAGTGGTAGTGCCCCAGCCCCAATGACAGTTAATTCCGATACCGATATTGTTCCCGATGCGTCGCGGCTGAATGCCCCGATTTTGCCACCGGGAATGCGATCGGCACACGATATCGGCGTGACGCTGGAAATTGAGGCGGGTATACCGATTCGTAACGTCAATTCCCCATCCCACCAACTGCAAATTGAATATTTAGACTCTCCCCAAACTTCCTTAGCAAGCGAGCAGAAAAATGGGCTGAGGGTGCGCGTTAAGTTGGGAAATGCAGATACAATTCCCAACAAAGATTTGATTGTTCGCTATCAAATTGCGGGTGGAGAAACTCAATCGACGGTATTAACTCAAGCCGACGAGCGCGGCGGGCATTTTGCAGTTTACTTGATTCCGGCGATCGAGTACAAAACCGATGAAATTGTTCCGAAAGATGTCGTATTTTTAGTCGATACTTCCGGTTCGCAATCCGGTGCGCCTTTGCAGCAATGTCAGGCATTGTTGCGGCAATTTATTAACGGATTGAATCCAGCGGATACTTTCTCGATTTTGGATTTTTCCGACAAAGTGCGCCAACTTTCCAAACATCCGCTACCGAATACCGCAGAAAATCGACAACAGGCGATCGAATATATCAACAAACTGCGCGCTGACAATAGTACGGAAATGTTAGGCGGAATTCGGGCGGCGATCGATTTTCCCGCACCATCCGGGCGCTTGCGAACTGTGGTATTCCTCAGCGACGGTTACATCGGCAACGAAAACCAAGTTCTCGCCGAAGTGCAGCAACATCTCAAATCGGGGAATCGCCTGTACAGTTTCGGTGCGGGGAGTTCCGTCAATCGCTTTTTGCTCGATCGCATTGCCCAAATCGGGCGGGGAATCTCCCGGATCATCCGGCATGACGAACCGGTTAACGAATTTGTCGAAAAGTTTTTCCGGCAAATCAACAATCCGGTGTTGGTAAATCTGGAAATTACTTGGCAGGGAGAGGGCGAAAATCCGGTAATTTATCCGTCAGTTGCGCCGGATTTATTTGCCGAACAACCGCTGGTTCTCTTTGGAAAAAAGGGCGATCGCCAAGCTGGAACACTTCAGATAAAAGGGGTTAGTGCAGGCGGACACCAGTACGTCCAAACCTACGACATGAACTTTACCGATCCTGGAAATCCGGCAGTTGCCCAGCTTTGGGGGCGGCACCGCATCAAATATTTGATGAGTCAGATGGTGCAGTACGAAATCAAGGTGGGGGTGGAAACAGTGACAGAAACGGCGCTAACCTATCAGCTTCTGTCGCAGTACACGGCTTTTGTGGCTGTCAGCGATGATGTGCGCGTCGAACCGGGTACGGAATCCATCTTGATGAATGTGCCGGTAGAAATGCCGGAGGCGGTGGAATATGAGGGCGTATTTGGCAACACAGACTATATAGATAATGGCTGCACAGACTGGATGGAAGCAGAAGGAGAATTAGAACGCGGCATCTCATTTAACCGCCTACAGGAACGGGTGTATCGATTGCGCGCACCAGGTGGCGCTAGCGCCCCGATCGCACCGTCAAAGCAGTCGCGCGCGCGCAGCACATCACCCGTAGAAGTTGTTAGCGCTAAGGGGTTGGATGAAGTGACGATCGATAGTTTAAACGAACACTTGGCGACTCTGACTGTCCCGCCCGGTACAAACGGCGAATTGGTGTTAGAAATTGTCTTCAGTAAGGTGCGCGCCAGCCGAATAGTTGTGGATGCTCAGGCTTCGACTTTGGCGGATGTGGAGTTACTGAAAACTATCAAAAAATGGTTGTTTAGCTGGTGCATTCCTCACTTTATTGGGGATACAGTGCGCCTGACGTTGCGGGTGCGATCGTAAAACAGCTTGAGTTGCACCACAATAGTCTCCTCATTCGGACCAATAATTATTCCGATGCGACCGGAATTGATATAACTATAATGTAGTATCAGCGATTTCTTAGATTTGGGACTGGTAGCTCAATTGGAAGAGCCTAGCGACATCATCGCAGAGGTTGGGAGTTCGAGTCTCCCTCAGTTCCACCTTTTTGGGGGCTATAGCTCAATGGAAGAGCGCTTTCTCTGCAGGGAAGAAGTTGGAGGTTCAAATCCTCTTAGCCCCCACCCATCGATATCAAATCTGGATATGTCAGGAACCTCAGCCTGAAGGCATGAGGCTTGAAAGAGAAATCTGACAAGCCGTTCTGACCAGCCTAAGTCTTAACTGACTACGTTTTTTGAGTCACGACACCCTGGAATGCGTAGCTAGTTCCTTGCTCTGTCGCTGAGAGTTAAACAATCTTAAGGTCACTGAGATAGTGCTTTCAGCCTAACAAGCTCTTAAAACATTGGCGAAGCTAACTTTACTCCGAAAGGAGAACGGGACAACCATATCCCGACGGAGGGGCACCCATACCCCTCCACCCCGGAAGGGGATTCAAATTAATGTAAAGCCGTCCTAAAAGGACGGGGTTTCAAACCCAATTTTCCGATGAAGGGGTTTTCGCGCTCCATTTCTCAAGGGGTTGGTCAAGATGAATATCCCACCAGACCAATTAGAAATTTGCCTCAATGTTCTGCAACAAATTTCAGAAGATCCAGCGGTCATTGGCGACCACGATCGCTTCAAAAGTTTGATTGCAAAAATCTACAAACAGGGACGCAAAGGTTGGCGTCAAACTCAACAACAACAACGGCGAATTGAAGATCGCCAACTCAAAGCATCAACCGTCATGGTGCAGTATCAGCACCAACAAAAGCCATTCGCTGCGTTACCAGAATCAACAACCCGATCGCAGCATTTGCACAAGCCCATCCTGTGTTACATTTGCAAAACACCCTATACAAAAATTCATTTTTTTTATCATTCACTCTGCCCAAAATGTGCTGAATTTAATTACCAAAAACGACAACAGCGAACCCATTTAGTTGGGCGAACTGCATTAGTGACAGGCGGACGCATCAAGATTGGCTATCAGATGGGATTGCGACTGTTGCAAGATGGTGCTAGGGTGATTCTCACCACAAGATTCCCCTATGACTGTGCTAATCGCTATAGTCTAGAACCCGATTTCGAGCAGTGGCGCGATCGCCTGCAAATTCACGGACTCGATCTGCGAAATATTCCCGCAGTGGAAACATTTGTACGGAATTTATTCCATACTGAATCCGCTCTGGATCTGATTATCAACAATGCAGCTCAAACTATCAAGCGTCCATTGGCATTTTATCAGCATCTCTTAGAGCGAGAAGAAGAAGCATCACAAATACTCAGCAACAACGCGCAAGCATTAATCCCGATCAATAGCAATCTATTAAAGGAGCAATTACCTCGACATCAATCTCTTTTACTCGAAAGTCAACCGAATTACAAAGCTCGCCTACCGGGTGCGATCGCTGATTACTTCCCGCGCGATTGCTTCGATGCTGACGGACAACAACTGGATCTTCGCCCTGAAAATAGCTGGTTGCTAAAACTGGATGAAGTAAATACGATTGAGTTACTTGAAGTACAGGTGGTGAACGCGATCGCACCCTTCATTCTTAACAGTCAACTCAAACCATTCCTACTTCGTTCATCCTTTGAAAGACGCTTTATCATCAACGTTTCGGCGATGGAAGGACAATTCAACCGCGACAGTAAAACACCCTATCATCCCCATACCAATATGGCAAAAGCAGCTTTGAATATGATGACGCGAACCTCGGCGGTTGATTATGCTCGAGCTAATATTTTCATGAACAGCGTCGATACGGGTTGGATTACCAATGAAAATCCTTATTCTAAAAAAATACGAGTTCAAGACGAACAAGGTTTTTACCCGCCATTAGATGCGATTGATGGGATGGCAAGAATTTACGATCCGATTGTTCAAGGTATTGAAAACCCCGCTCCTCCCATTTACGGTCATTTTATTAAAGACTACGCCCCCTATCCCTGGTAGCAAATGATGATAAATACCGATCTTCACTGTCCGTTACCCAATCCTATAGAGTCTTCCTCCGAAGTTGTAATGGAACTAAAATCGTTAATCGATTATCTCCAAACCGATCGACCGATCTCTCAAAAAGTAGTCTTCCCGCGCGGCACAGTCATGCCCGATGGACGACTTGATTTGTGCAAGCAAGATTTAGGTGTAATGGGATGTCATTTAGTGACTGAAGCATTGGCAAACAATGATGCGATCGCTAGCTTATTATTGGGAACCAATGGTATTGGCGATCGGGGTGCTAAGGATGTGGCGCGATTGATTCAACGTAACAACCGTTTAGAGATTGTCTATTTAGGTTGCAATGCGATTTCATCGACAGGTATTGCTGCACTTGCCGAAGCGCTGACGCAGAATCAATCTATAACTGGTTTGTGGTTAAAACGCAATCCGATTGGCGTAGGAGGTGCAGATAGTCTAGCGGAAATGTTGCGTCACAATACAAGTATCCGCACGCTAGATTTGGTCAATACTCAAATAGGAGATGAGGGATTAGCCGCCATTTTAGAGGTTTTGACTTACACCAATCGTACTGTTGAACGGCTGTACTTGGGCGGCAATCAAATTCAGGAAAACCATGCTGCTTTACTGGCTAATCTTTTAGCTTATAATCCTGTTATTACTGGCTTATTTCTTAATGTCAATCATCTGGGCGATCGAGGTGTTACAGTTTTAGTGGATGGATTGGCAGAAAATAAAACACTGGTTGATTTAGGACTAGCTAGCAATGGAATTGGGGTAGCAGGGTGCAATCCATTATTAGCAGCAGTGGCAACCCATCCCAAACTTAGTAATCTGGATTTAGGTTATAGTCCTTCTACAGGAGTGTTGGGATCGCAGCCCAATCAGATTGGAGATATCGGTGCAAGTGCGATCGCCCATTCGATCGCACGGAACCAAACCTTATTGAAACTCAATCTTTGTCGGAATGGAATTGGCAATTTGGGAAAAAAAGCGCTCATTGCTGCATTAGAAATCAATCAAAAATTACGTTATCTGATTTTAGATGGGCAACCCGATCGGCGAATTGAAGTTTTGTTACAGCGCAACCGAATGCTGAATTTGGGTGAAGAATTACATCAGCCTCGTAGTGTTTCTTTAATTCAGAGTGTATATCGTTGAGTTTAACTCTTTTCATCCCACACTAACCTCGATCGGTATAGTGTGGGGATTCCCGTCTGTTTAGCTAAAAAGTCATCAAACAGTTTGTAGTCAGGACTTCAGTCCTTTGTGAAATCTTTTAGCCACTAAGGACTAAAGTCCTGACTGCAAACCAGTTTTATTCTGGGTAATTCGCCGGACACGATCGAATTTTTGATTAAACCGCAGCTAACTCAGGAGTCGGACGCTTGCTGTGGCGGATACCCTCGATCGCCCCTGCGTAATCATTCGCCTTAAACACAGCAGAACCAGCGACGATCGCATTTGCGCCCGCTTCCAGAACCTGCCAAGTATTGTTCCCCTTCAAACCACCATCTACCTCAATCCAAGGATCGAGGCCCTTGTCGTCGCACATTTTACGCAACTGGCGAATTTTCGGCAAAACAGCCGGGATAAAACTTTGACCGCCAAAGCCCGGATTGACGCTCATAATCAGCACCAAATCGCAAAGTTCCAGCACGTACTCGATCAACTCCAGCGGCGTCGAAGGATTCAGAACCACACCAGCCATTTTGCCCAATTCCCGAATTTGGCCGAGGGTGCGGTGCAAGTGAGGCGAAGCATTGTGTTCCGCGTGAACCGAAATAATGTCAGCACCAGCCTTAGCGAAGTCCTCGACGTACTTCTCCGGCTCCACAATCATCAAGTGGACATCGATCACCTTGGTAGTAACGGGGCGAATTGCCTCAACAATCAGCGGCCCGATAGTAATATTAGGAACAAAGCGACCGTCCATCACATCTACGTGAATCCAGTCAGCCCCAGCTCGATCGACAGCCTGAATCTCTTCTCCAAGACGGCTAAAATCGGCTGATAATATGGATGGAGCAATAACGATGGGTTTTTGGGATTGGGTCATGGCTAAGTCTGTTCTCCTGACTGCTGTGCTGTATCCAGTTTATCAAAATACGGGTCTCCGGGTCGAAAAGTTGCCAACGATCGATCGCGAGATTGGGAGGGCAGAAAAATTTGGGCTGTGACAGACAAGTTTGGCGATCGCGCCCCAGCCCAGCTCTGGGAATTTTGGTTTAGGATATTAATTTTCCCTCTAACAAATAACTTTTGTGCAAAATCCGACCTTCTGCAAATTTTGAGTAGCGAATTATGAAAAATACAGATCCCTTAGAAAATCCTGAACTCGATCGTGCCAGTCTGTTTGTATTAATGATCCCAGTCATCGGCTTTTTCCCCGCCCTGTGGACTCTTTACCGCCGTCAGGGTAGTCCCGAACGCAAAGCCATCAGCCGCTTGGCAATTGCCCTTGCTTTTAGTTGGCTCTTAGGACATATTCTTTTAGAAGCTGGAGCGATTTCTGCGGAATCTCCGACACTTCCCATGTTATTAATGAGTAGCCTGCTAACAACCAGCTATTTCATCGTTGCTCTGGGACTGATGGTTCGCCTCTGGAAGCGTCAACCGCTATGGTTGCCCGGAATTAGTCGGGTAGCCGAGCAAGTAGTAGGCAAACATTTATCATAATTTAGGGTTCTTTTAAGCCCCTACCCTATTGATTGATTGCGTCTTCAGCTTGATACTACATATTGCCATTATCTTTTTTTATTTTTGTTGTGTGTGAGGAAGCCAGTGCCAGCTCAAAAAATTCCTAATCAAGACCCTATCCAACAATCAACTGCTCAACCTGCAACCAAAAAAGCTTCCCAGCCCCATCGAGGCCGCTGGCTGGGTTTTGGTTTTGGTTTGGCTGGAGTAGCCATGCTCTCAGCCACAGCCGGAGCATTGCTAGCCGTCTCCCTTTCTACGACGCCGCTTCAGCAACAAAAGTTGAGCCCTGAAGAAGCGGCAGTGTTTTCTCAAGGCGACATGGCAAAGCTCAGCATGAAAATGCCGGAGCTGACTCGCCCAGTTAATATTTTAGTTTTAGGACTTAAAGTTCTGACCTCTGACATCGAAGGAGGTGTCAACAAAAATGTCGGACACGAGGTTTGGGAAAACTCCTTTAAGGGGTTAACCGATACCATGCTGTTGGTTAGGTTTGACCCCCAAAATAAAAAGTTAAGCGTGCTTTCCATTCCGCGAGACACCCGCACCTATGTTGAAGGCAGGGGTGTCGTGAAAATCAACGAAGCTAATTACTACGGTGGCCCGGCTTCGTCAGCGAAGTCAGTCAGCGGACTCCTGGGCGGTGTGGGAATTGACCGCTACGTCACAGTTAATATTCATGGCATAAAAAGTTTGGTAGATGCCCTGGGTGGCATTACTATTAATGTCCCTAAAGACATGAAGTATACCGATGAAAGCCAGCATTTATATATAGATTTAAAGGCTGGCAAGCAGAAACTAAACGGCGAACAAATCGTGCAATATTTGCTTTACCGGCACGACGATTTGGGCGACATCGGGCGGGTGCAGCGCCAACAATTGTTGATGCGGGCTTTTGTGGAACAGGAAGTTAATGTAGGTTTGCTGTCTCGACTACCGAAGATTTTGTCGGTGATTCAGTCTCACCTTGACACCAATTTGAGTATAGAAGAATTGGTGGCTTTGGCTGGTTTTGCTACTCAAACCGATCGCGCTGGCGTGCAGATGTTAATGGTTCCCGGCAAATTTAGCGATGCTAAGGACTACAAGGCAAGTTTTTGGTTGCCCGACCAAAATGCCATCGAAACTATGGTGGCGGAACATTTTGACTTCGGCCAAAATACTTGGACAATTGAGAATGCTGATTCGACTTTTCTGAATGTGGCGATTCAAGATAGTACCGGAGATCCCTCGGCGGTTGAAGCTTTTGTCAATAATTTGACTCAAGCCGGTTATCGGAATGTTCAGGTTTATAAAGCTTGGCCCGAACCGCTGGAAGTAACTACTCTAGTAGCTCAACAGGGCGATATTAAAGGTGCTCAAGCGATTCGCCAGTTTTTGGGTTTTGGAGATGTGCTGGTTGAGAGTACCGGTTCTTTGCAGTCCGACGTGACAATTAGATTGGGTAAGGATTGGTTGCAGAAAAAGGCTCAGTCCGGCGGTGCTGCTAAGTCTTTTTAAACGGGGCTTTAAGCGAAGTATTTGTAGGGACACAGCATTGCTGTGTCCTCTTATTTTCTGTTGATAGAGAGGGAGGCGATCGCTTTTTTAATTTGGTATTTGTAGGGATCCAGCACTATCTTATCATCAGTGTTATCACTGAACAAAAGAAAAGACAGGTATAATATACAGCATATCCCGTGATTTCCACCCTTGCCTGTTTCTGCTTTATCCCTCATAAATTCAAAGGCAAAGGTTGCTCTTTTCCTAAAAACCTTAACCATCAATTCATTTAGGATAGAAGATTAAATCGTCTATTTCACTTAATTCATCTTCCGAAATTTTTAAGGTTTGACCACCTTTTGTATACAGACTATCTCGGTAAATTAATTCATAGTGATATCCCATATTATTCATATAGTCTAGTAAGTATTTTGAGGTAAAACCCGCAGCTTTTATAGTTTTCTGGTTAATTTCCATTAAAATTAGGGGACGAAATTTCGCCAGGGTTTTTTCTCCGCCTTTTAAAGCATCTAATTCAGCCCCCTCAATATCGATTTTCATGACATCTAGACGTTGGATTTGAGGATTTTCTTCCATCCAACGATCTAAAGTCGTTAACTCAATTTCTCCTAGACATTCTGTATAATTTTGATCGGGGTAAATTGTGGCTACTCCTTCATTATGCAAATTATAATGTTTTTCTTTTTCCCGTGAGATGTAGATAGGCAGTTTACCCACTCGATCGCTCAAACCTTTTTGTACGAGTTGAACGTGATTCCATTGATTCATTTTAACATTAGAGGATAACTTTTCAAAAGTTGTACTAACAGGTTCAAAGGCAATCACAGAACCAGAAGTTAATCGTTTAGCAGCGAAGCAAGTAAATTCCCCGTGATTGGCTCCCACATCCATAAAAACCATCTCCGGTTTGAGAATATTATCTAAAAAATTGCACTGATGATAGGAATAGAAACCTCGCCAAAAGATTTCGTTACAAATATAACTCTTGAGATCGCAAGTAAAGTAAAGATTGCGATCAAAATCATCAATAACTACGGGTTGAGTGGGTTGAGGATAGAGTTTACGGGTTAATTCCCCTAAATAACCCAAAGGTGGATGTTGGTATGCAAATTGGGTGAATTTTCTGGTCCAGTCAAGAAAAATATTCCTGGGTTGATGGTTCATTTATGGAGAAAAATTGCTATTCAATTTAATGTCATAAGGATTATATCGCAAATCTCAAGGAATGATGAAAATCTCTGACCCAAAAACCCGGTTTTTTTTTTAGTCGGAGTCATCAGTCAGGAATCAGGACTTGCCCACTCGGATGCCTGGAAGGTTTTTTACCGGGATTAAAGGCTATAACACAGTCTTTTCCTAAAAAAAATCGGTTTCGGCGCTATTCCTATGATACTATCTTTTTTGGTGATAATGAATCACGATCGCAATACCGATATTTCCCTCCGCAATCACAAGTGAAACAATAATCTACCAGGTAAAGCTTAAGATATTTTATAAAGGTAGGGTTGATGAATAAGGATCCTAAAATAGACCGACAGCGGGAACATCAAGCAAATGAACGCACGTTTCTTGCATGGTTACGAACTTCACTCGCTTTAATTGGTTTTGGGTTGGCGATCAGTCGGTTCAGTTTATTTCTCCGTCAATTTCAAGCTACAGTGACTCAGCAAGAAGTTTCCTCCCCTCCCTTCTTCAACTCGGAAACATTAGGGCTGAGTATGGTCGTTTTTGGGATTGCGGTCATTGCCTTAGCAGCATGGCGTTATAATCGAGTTTTCTGGCAAATTGAGCGAGGTGATTATCGCCCAAATCGTGTGCTAGTTTGGATTATGACTGCAACTGTGATGATTTTAGGAACATTAACTATTCCGTTGTTGCTGTGGCGCGATCGCCCAAATATAGCTCCCACTTCAACTCCTAAAAATTCTCAATTCTAAGTTAACCATATCGGTTAGCTAAAGTGCCTATTCCTTCGTTCAGCTACCATATAAGCGTCCCCAATTGTCTTGATTTTTTCCAAAAGCTGCAAATCGGTCAGGCGATCGAATTGGGGTAGTCTATCGTGCCAGTAAACTGGCTAAAATCGCAAGTTTGAGCTTTGTTGCGGCTTAAAAATTTTCAAGTTCCATTAATTAATAGCGATCGCCCACAGGTAAACTCAGTATAAACCCTGTTTGACCAAGTATGGCAGCATCTAGTTTGATATCGCCACCGTGAGCCCGTGCGATTTCCCTTGCTAAACTTAGCCCCAATCCCGATCCTTCGATTTTTTGGATCGCAGTGGAGTCACCGCGATGGAAGCGCTCAAAAATGCGATCGCGCTCGCTCAAAGAAATATCCTGAGAACTATTGACAATTTTCACAATTACTCTTTTTCCCTGACAGTTAGCCTGTAACCTGAGCCAACCCTTCGGTAAATTATATTTAATCGCATTACCAACTAGATTTTGCAAAACCTGCAGCAGCAAATCGCGATCGCCCTTGATATATAAATTAGGAGCAATTGCCATTTGCACATCTAAATGCGGTGCTAGCAGTTCCATATCTTCGGCAATTTCCGATAGCAAAGCCGACAGATTAACCTCAACCAAATGTAAACCCATACGTCCGGCATCGGCTAGAGAAAGTAAGAGAAGTTTGCGGGTAATTTCACTCAAACGGCGCACTTCATCCAATAAATTACTCAGGGTTTGCTGCACCTCAGAACCCGATTCAACTTGATGCAAAGCCCGTTCTAGTTCCCCTTGCAAAATTGCCAGCGGAGTCTTTAATTCGTGGGCAGCATCTCCACTAAAACGAGAAGCTTGTTTAAAACTTCGCTCCAGACGTTCTAACATCTGATTGAACACAAAAATTAATTCTACAAATTCTATATCCGTTGAGCCGTCAGGGACACGCCGATCGAGCCCTTGTACGGTGACATTGCGAATTGCCATCGTAAGTCGCCCAATTGGAGATAGAATACTCCGCGATATGACCCACGCTCCACTGGCCACGAGTAAAAGCACTACAGGAATAGAAATTAGAAAGATATTGCGAATCGATGCCATTTCCCGATCGATCGCTTGTAAGTTAACAGCGATCGCTATTTGAGTCTGAGGAGAATGAATCGCGCCCACACGCCAAACGGCATTCTTAGTACGCTGGGTTGCTAGTTTAGCTTTGAAAACTCCAGGAAAATCCGGTCGATCGAATTGAGGAGGTCGATCGCGCGGGGGTCTTCTTTCTATCGGTGAGAATGAATCAGGGCGATCGGGATGTGGTCGATGAGGAGGTGGTGGATAGCGTGGAGGTGGTGGAGGGGGAGGTTCTAATTGAAAAGGTATTCTGGCAGGATCGGGAGGCGGTTGGGGCAACGATCGCCATAGTGAATTGGCATCAATTCCATCTTGCCACTGGCTCGATCGATAGAGCAAATTACCATCTCTATCAGTCACCAACAAACCCACGGTTGTTTCCCCATCATTCATGCCCAAAACTGAGGGCAAAGAATCACTATAAGCACCCCATTGGGTCGATTGCGGGCGGGTAGATTGGATTAACTGATTCTTGATTTCCGCATCAAGACGCTTGACCTTAGCATCGTAAATCAACCACCACGAAACAATACTAAAGCCAATGAGAGCAATACTTGCTAGAACAGCAGATGATAGAGCAATGCGAAAGCGAAAAGATTGCATTTTTACGAGGGAGAATCTGGTTTGCGAAACCGATAGCCAACGCCGCGCACGCTCTCAACCCATCCTGTACCGCCGATCGGTTCAATTTTCTTGCGAATGCGTTGAATACATACATCTACTACATTCGTATTCGGATTAAAATCATAACCCCAGATATGTTCGAGGATTTGCGTGCGGGTGAGTACCCTACCGGGCGATCGCATCAGATATTCCAAGAGATTAAATTCGCGGCTTGTAAGTTCTACCGCATGGCGATCGCAAGTAACTTCTCGCAAAATGCGATCGAGCTTAACTGGGCCAACGCTGAGAATATTTTGCCCACCACCCGAAGCACGCCGCACTACAGCATAAATCCGAGCAACTAACTCCTCAACAAAAAACGGTTTAGCCAAGTAATCATCAGCACCGAGGTGTAACCCTTCAATGCGATCGTCCAGTTCATTGCGAGCAGTTAATAAAATCACAGGTACGTTACGTCCAGCCTTTCGCAGATGTTTGAGAATAGATAATCCATCTTTTCCAGGCAAAACAATATCCAGGACGATCGCATCGTACTCATTATCCATCGCCCGATCGTAGCCATCATTGCCATTATCGCAATAATCCACAACAAAGCCTTGTTCTTTCAAGCCCATACAAACAAAATTGGCGATTTTTTCTTCATCTTCAACGTATAGAACATTCATAGATTTACCTATTCGGTTGCGATTATACCGCCATCAGGGATTTACTTAAATTACAAAACTGTAATCCATCCGCAGTGTTCCCAGTCATGTTTGGGGAGTTTAATTTAGCTGTCAACATTTTGGGATTGGCGATCGTAACTATCATGAAAATTGCTTCACTACTCGCATTACCTGCTACAGCTTTGCTGCTGGGGTTTAGCAGCTTGACTTTTCCCGATCGGACTACAGCTAGTTCTAACTCATATATTGCACCATTTTCAAGAACGGGCAAGATGCCCGTTTCACAAGAAAATTTACTCTTTGTGGAACAGGCATCTTGCCTGTTGCCCTCAAGAACGGGCAAGATACCGGTTCCACAAGAAAATTTACTCTTTGTGGAACAGGCATCTTGCCTGTTGCTGCCAGAGGTGAAATATCTCAGTTCTAATACTGTACTAGCCCAGAGCCAGCCCGAACCCAATCAAGAGCGCAGACATCCGCCCCGTATAGATTTTGCCGCTGCTGCCAAACAATTAGGAGTCACCGAAGCCGAGTTAATCGAAGCTTTGGGACTACCCGCCAAACCGCCAGAACCACCAAGTGAAAATAATCGCCCGCCCAACCCACCGCCCCCTCCTCCTTTAGATATTCCCGGTGCAGCGAAAAAGTTGGGAGTCACCGAAGCAGAGTTGATTAAAATTTTGGGCATTCCACCGCGTCCACCCGGCGATCGTAATTTACCTCAAAATTCGGAAAAACGCTAATTTCTCCACATTACAAAACTGTAATCCTAGGACAGGGATAAATGTCATATTCAACCAGCTTAATGATTGTAGCGACTAACTCAAAGGGCGATCGAGAATTCATTTCTTTAGCCTGACAACTGATTCAAACTTAGAAAACTAATCCAGGTAATTACATCATGCCAGCACTATTTCCTAATTCAATCAATGCACCGGGCAATCCTCCTCAAAACCAAGGCGCAGCGGGCAACCAACCTCCCCAAAATCAAGGCGCACCGGGCAATCCTCCTCCCCAAAATCAAGGCGAACCGGGCAACCAACCTCCCCAAAATCAAGGCGCATCGGGCAATCCCCCTCAAAATCAAGGCGCAGCGGGCAACCAACCTCCTCAAAACCAAGGCGCACCGGGCAATCCACCTCCTCAAAACCAAGGCGCACCGGGTGGCAATCCTCCTCCCCAAAATCAAGGCGCACAACTTACGAATTCTGCTTTACCTCCCCAAAACCAAACTCCACCCCCTCCGCCAGCTAACAGTATTAGCACCACAGCAGGAAACGACAATATTACCGGAGATAGTTTAGATAACTTCATCCTAGGTAGTAGCGGCACTGATAGCATCATTGGAGGATTAGGCACGGATACAATTAGCTATCTTTCCCTGGGCAGCGGCATTACCATTGAGGCTAAAGGTATTGTAGATAAAGGCGTAGCAGGTACAGATACCCTGCAAAATATAGAACAAATAATTGCTCCTTTAGGACAGATTAATACGATCGATGCTTCTACAGGTAGCGGCACAGCTTCTATTAATGTAGATTTGTCGCAGAATCGTTTGGCGGTTAACAATTTACCCGGTATCGGCACTCTGAACTTGACTGTTGAGAATTTCGTTAATGTCACAGGAACTCCGAATGTAGATGTCCTTACCGGAAACATCCAAAACAATTCTTTAGTAGGGGGAGATGGTAACGATACACTCTCTGGTTTGCGCGGCAACGATACGCTAATTGGAGTCAATCCATTGAGTGCTACACCGGGAAGCAATGATACGGATGTGCTGATTGGCGGTCGAGGTAGAGATATTTTTGTTCTCGGTGATGCTACCAAGACATACTATCAGGGAACAGGAGTGGCACTGATTCAGGATTTCCAACAAGGAATCGATCGCATTCAGTTACGTGGGAGTCTCTCTGACTACAATATTGTTGGTAACTCCATCAATTTGGCTGGTACATCTGACCAAATAGCTGTAATTCAAGGTGGCTTTACTCCTGATAGTTTCCTGTTTGTTTGAACTATCAAGTTTTAACTGGTTCCCAGGCTCCAGCCTGGGAACCCATATCTAGAGGCTCTGCCTCGCTTGGGAAGGAAATGGAGGCTCTTCCTCCCGATCAGCGTTACCAGGCTGGAGCCTGGTAACGAGTAAAATAAGTAAAATCGCTAATTTTCTGCAAACGCCGATCGCCCTTTAATCCAATCGAGTAAAATAGGATTGACCAATTCCGGCGCTTCATCCTGGGGACAATGGCCCACTCCCTCCAAAGGAATAAACTTTTCAACAGCCGGAAACTTTGCCAATTCTCGCCCCAATGCGATCGGCTCCCAAGGGTCATCCGTACCCCACAAAATCAAAGCCGGACAGCTTAAACGAGGCAACAAATCCTCCGGTAGCGGGCCTTGAGAATAACTGATAAATGCCACAAATACTTCGACTGCGCCGCTGTCTTTAGCAGGTTCCAGCAGCATATTTACCAGCTCGTCGCTGACAGCTTCAGGACGGTGATAAGCTTGCAAAAGCACTTTTTTTACTGTTTTTGGCGTTGCTAATTGTTTAAAAAATAATTGACTTATCCACTTGACATTTAAAACTTTTTGTGCAACGGGCGCTCCAAAACTGCGATACCAAGGCAATTCGGCGCGTTTGCGATCGTGCAGCAAGCGCAGGGAACAATTGAGTAAAATTACGCCAGAAGCAATATCGGGAAAATCCACTGCTGCTTGCATAATTGCCACACAGCCGATCGAATTTCCCACCAAAAAAGCCGGCCCGCCCGCAACTTCCCGACAAAAATCAGCAATTAGCTGTCCCCAAGTTTCAAAAGTATAGTCAATTTCAAGCTTGGGCGCGGGTTTAGCAGAACCGCCAAAACCGATGAGGTCGATCGCATAACAGCGGCAATCAGCAGCCAGCGCCGGCAAATTCTTGCGCCAGTGGCCCCAAGACGCACCAAAACCGTGGACAAACACCACCGCAGGCCCCTGGGAACCCGCAGCCTGATAGCAAATCGGAAAGCCTTTCCACAGCCAAGTTTGAGGTGCAACAGCAGTTGACGAAGTGGGAGTAGAAGATGTCATACGATTTTAGATTTTAGATTTTAGATTTTAGATTGGGCATGGGGCATAGGGCATAGGGCATGGGGCATAGGGCATGGGGCATAGGGCATTGTCAACACTGCCAACTGCCAACTGCCAACTGCCAACTGCCAACTGACTACTTTGCAGTTAGAGCCGATATTATGTCACGATTAAACCTGCTGACTTCTTTGCTGTATTAAAATTTCCCTTATGCCAACGATCGTTTCCACTGCTGTCGTACCGTTTCTGGGGTCAGAAATTGTACCAGACTACGACACCGCCAAAGTAGTAATCTTACCAATTCCCTACGAAGCTACCACCACTTACCGCCGGGGGTGCGAAAACGGGCCGGCCAAACTTCTAGAAGCTTCTCATCAACTCGAGTGCTACGACGAAGAATTGGATTCCGAAGTTTGCTACGATGTCGGAATTTATACACAAGAGCCGATCGCCGATACCCGCAACCGCCAACCAGTTTCATCCTCAGAAATGCTGCAAGTCACCCAAGCAGCAGTCTACCAGCTAGTTACCGAAAATAAATTTGTGATCTCCCTCGGAGGCGAACACAGCATCACTGCAGGCGTTGTCGAAGGTTATCGCCAAGCATACCCGGATGAACCTTTCACAGTCGTGCAAATCGACGCCCACGGCGACTTGCGGCACGAATACGAAGGCTCGATTCACAACCACGCCTGCGTGATGCGGCGTGTTGTCGATATGGGCTTACCGACACTGCAAATTGGGATTCGCGCTATCTGCAAGGAAGAAGCCGACTTGATTAAAGCAAAACAGCTAAACGTGATTCGAGCCAGAGAAATCGCTACTCAACCGGATTGGGCAGATCGGGCAATTGCCAGCATAACAACTAAGCGAGTATTTTTGACGATCGACTTAGACGGCATCGATCCGACGTTAATTCCAGGGGTGGGAACACCCGAACCGGGCGGGTTAAATTGGTATTCCCTCACCGGATTTTTGCGTCGCATCTTCGAGTCCTACGAAGTAATCGGGTGTGACATTATGGAATTAGCACCTATTGTAGATTCTGTAGTCTCAGAATTTACCGCCGCCAAATTAGCATACAAACTTATTGGATACCAAGCTCTGGCTCAAGGTTGGCTAAAGCCAGACGAGGAATAAATCGTGAAGTACGAATCACAATAGGCTGTTGGCAAGGCTAGAATTAAGGTAAAGCCAAACAACAGCCAATTTTATTCGTGCTGACAGTTTCATCTTTCATGCTGGCAAATACTGCTCTTCACCTCCTGAAAACATGAGTTTACTAATCGATACAACGGGTACTCCCATTAACGGCTACGCTCCCGATTTTGAATTGCCGGGAGTTGACGAAGAAGTTCACCATTTAGCTCGATATTTAGAAAAATTTCGGGCGATTGCGGTCATATTTATGTGCAATCATTGCCCTTACGTGCAGTTGTATCTCAATCGCATGAAAGAACTTCAAGCAGATTTTCAAGATCGAGATGTTACTTTAATCGGGATTAATGCTAATGATGCAAACCAGTATCCCGACGACAGTTTTGAGAATATGAAAATTTTTGCCGCCAACAATCAACTCAACTTCCCGTACATCCGGGATGTTGCTCAAGATGTGGCTGAAAGTTTTGGGGCTTCTAAAACGCCGGAGGTTTTTTTGTTAGACCAAGACGGCAAACTGCGCTATAAAGGTTTAATTGACGACAACGCTGACGATCCGGCGGCGGTGCAGGTTTCTTATCTGCGGAGTGCGATCGACCAATTGCTCAACAGCCAACCCGTCGAGCCTTCAACTACAGAGGCGATAGGCTGTTCCGTCAAATGGCGATCGTAGTCATTAGTCACCAGTCATCAGTCATTAGAAGATGATAATCCTGGACAAACAGCATCTACTTGTAAGGTGTGCGCGGCGCACCTTACTACTACAGATAGTGTAGATCGCCCTAGGGCAAATTATAATACAGACTTGTGGAAAGAAAACGCATTTTCAACTCGATCGTCGCAGCCGCTGTAGCGCTGACACTGCTGATTGCTTGGAACTTATTTAAAAGCGTTTCCCCAACAACAGCACAGCAGCAAACGTCCTTAACCCTATCCGCTGCTATCAGCCTCTCACCAGCTTTACAAGAACTCAAAACAGTTTATCAGCAAATAAATCCCAACGTTACTATTACTTATAATTTCGGTGCTTCCGGCCCCCTCGCACAGCAAATTCAGCAAGGAGCCCCGGTAGATGTATTTTTCAGCGCCGCTACAAAACAAATGAACGATTTGCAGCAATCTAACCTGTTAATTAACGACACGCGCCGCAATTTGCTAACAAATCGCCTAGTTTTGATTACTCCCAAAAACGGTGTTACTTTGAGCGATTTCAAACAGTTGACAGAGCCCAGAATCAAGAAAATTGCGATCGGCGAACCCAAGAGCGTACCTGTGGGCAAATACGCTCAGGAAATGCTAACTAAGCTTGGATTGTGGGGGAAAATACAGCCCAAATTAGTGCTAGGAAATAACGTCCGCCAAGTGCTGACATTCGTCGAAAGCGGTAACGTTGATGCTGGTATAGTTTATGCGACTGACGCCACAGCCTCCGACAAAGTAACTGTGCGGCTAACGGCTGCCGAAAATTTGCATTCGCCCATTGTTTATCCGCTGGCAGTTATCAGAAACAGCCGCAATCCGGCTGCTGCGAAAGCGTTTGTTGACTTCTTGGGGGGCGATCGGGCTAAAATAGTATTTCAGAAATACGGATTTGGGATAGTTGGATAACCAGTCTCATACAACCAAATTTTGTAGGGGCGGGTTTTACCAACAATATCTAATTCGCGCCAACAATCTATATAAACCCGCCCCCACACAACAGATAACCTTGTGTATTCAAAGAGGTACATTTCGATTTTCCGTTGGGTGGGGGCGGGTTTACGAGATTATTGGTATTAGCCCCAAATTGTTGGTAAAACCCGCCCCTACGAGCGAATCCCCAAATTATACATTTTGATTTATCTGTGTGTGGGGGGGTTTAGGAAATTATTTCTTTGAGGCAATTATTGTTGGTGAAACCCGTCCCTACGATTTATGGAATTTGATATTTCTCCCCTCTGGATATCTCTAAAATCCTCCGCTATTGCGACATTTATCACCTTTTTTATGGGCATAGCTGCCGCCCGGTGGATGCTTTCAACTCGCATCAGAGGTAAAGCTTTGATTGAAGGCGTTTTAATTTCTCCCTTAGTTTTGCCACCGACAGTAGTGGGATTTTTGCTGCTGCTGCTGTTTGGGAGAAATGGGGCGATCGGTCAATTTTTGCTACAATTCGACTTAACTATAATTTTCACTTGGCAAGCGGCCGTCATTACTGCCACCGTTGTATCATTTCCCCTCATGTACAAAACTGCTTTGGGAGCTTTTGAGCAAATTGATGTGAATCTTCTCAATGCAGCCCGCACTTTGGGAGCATCGGAGTGGCAAGTCTTTTGGCGCATTATGTTGCCGCTAGCATGGCCGGGAATTTTAGCAGGAACTATTCTCGCATTTGCTCGCGCTTTGGGTGAATTCGGCGCGACGTTGATGTTAGCGGGGAATATTCCCGGACAAACTCAAACTATCCCGATGGCAATTTATTTTGCTGTGGAAGCTGGGGATATGAGGCAAGCTGCTATTTGGGTTTTGATTATTCTTAGTATTTCTTTGAGCGTGCTAACTGCTGTTAATTTTTGGAATGATTTACAACAGAGATCGCCCAAACCGAATTCGAGCCAAAAACGGGAATATAATTTTCCAAAAGCTGCCTCTTATTTTACCACAAAGTCCACAACAAAACAACCGGAAAGCGGACTTTGTTTAAACATTTTTAAACCTCTCTCCAGCTTTGCCTTGGATGTCGGCTTCGATATCGGCCCGGAAGTGCTGGGAATTTTGGGGGCGTCGGGTTCCGGCAAAAGCATGACTCTGCGCTGCATCGCTGGTTTGGAAACTCCAATGAGCGGTAAAATTGCAGTCAATGGCAGGGTTTTATTTGACTCAGCACAGGGCATTAATGTACCTTCTAAAGACCGCCGCATCGGTTTTTTGTTTCAAAACTATGCTTTATTTCCTCACCTGACTGTTGCTCAAAATATTGCGTTTGGCTTGCAGCATTTATCTGAAAGCGAGCAAGAACTTCGGGTAAAAGAACAGCTAATTTCGGTGAAAATGTCGGGGCTGGAAAACCGCTACCCGCACGAACTTTCAGGAGGCCAACAGCAGCGGGTGGCTTTGGCAAGGGCGATCGCCCCTTCTCCAGAATTGCTGCTGTTAGACGAACCGTTTTCTGCTTTGGATACTCACTTACGCAGTCAACTGGAACGGGAGTTAATGCAGACTCTGGCTAATTATCGGGGAATTACTTTGTTTGTCAGCCACAATTTAGAGGAAGTTTACCGGGTGTGCAAAAATCTGTTGGTATTGGCCGAGGGAAGGCCGATCGCCTTTGATACCAAAGAGAACATTTTCGATCGCCCGCGCAACTTCACCGTCGCCCAGTTGACTGGCTGTAAGAACTTCTCTGCCGCTAAACCGATCGCAGAAACACTCGTCGAGGCGATCGACTGGGGCTGTACTCTGACTGTAGTCGAACCAATTCCCAAATCTCTAGTTTCTGTGGGAATTCGGGCTCATCAACTGAGTTTTGTTAGCGGGTGCGATCGTGAAAATACTTTTGCTTGTTGGATCGCCTCGACTGTGGAAACTCCGCACCGGGTGACATTATATCTCAAATTGCACTCGCCTCCCAATGATTCCCAAGATTATCACTTGCAAGCCGAAGTTTTCAAGGAAAAGTGGAGGGCTATTAAGGACAATCCTTTTCCCTGGTATGTTCATATCGAGCCAATTAGGTTAATATTAATGGAAGCCTGAGTTAACTAGCTATAGCCGAAGGAAAAAGATAGATGTGAAAATGCAATAAAATCAAGGGTTTTAGCAATTAATAACGTCTTAACTACCTTAGTGGTTGCTATATACAGTCAACAGTCAACAGTCAACAGTCAACAGTCAACAGTCAACAGTCAACAGTCAACAATTAACAACATCAAATCATGACTGAAAAAGTTCAAAAAACCGACGCCGAATGGCAACGACAACTCACGCCAGAACAGTTTAAAGTCACCCGCAAAAAAGGAACGGAAAGAGCTTTTAGTGGCGAATATCACGACAACAAAAAAACCGGACTTTATAAGTGTATTTGCTGCGGCACTGAGCTATTTAAATCTGAAACAAAGTTCGATTCCGGTACCGGTTGGCCGAGTTTCTACGCTCCCATTAGCGAAGAAAATGTCAAGTGTGAGTCCGATAACACCTTGTTCATGCGCCGAACAGAGGTACTGTGCGCTGTTTGCGACGCTCATCTCGGTCACGTATTTAACGACGGGCCGAAACCTACCGGTCAGCGTTACTGCATGAATTCTGCTGCTCTTAATTTCGTCCCCAAGGATTGATTCTTTTAGGGGCTCGCGTGTCCAACCCCTACTCCCCACAAAAAATCAATCCGGTTGTGGAACAGGCATCTTGCCTGTTCACCTAGCATTCACTCAGAAAAAATCAATCCGGTTGTGGAACAGGCATCTTGCCTGTTCACCTAGCATTCACTCAGAAAAAATCAATCCGGTTGT
>NZ_JAUBPT010000076.1:35869-38630 GCF_036700905.1 Microcoleus sp. S13_C3
GGAACAGGCATCTTGCCTGTTCACCTAGCATTCACTGCAAAAAAAATCAATCCGTTTGTGGAACAGGCATCTTGCCTGTTCACCTAGCATTCACTCAAAAAAAATAAATCCGGTTGTGGAACAGGCATCTTGCCTGTTCACCTAGCATTCACTCAGAAAAAATAAATCCGGTTGTGGAACAGGCATCTTGCCTGTTCACCTAGCATTCACTGCAAAAAATAAATCCGGTTGTGGAACAGGCATCTTGCCTGTTCACCTAGCATTCACTGCAAAAAATAAATCCGGTTGTGGAACAGGCATCTTGCCTGTTCACCTAGCATTCACAGAAAAAAAATCAATCCGGTTGTGAAACAGGCATCTTGCCTGTTCACCTAGCAGCCCGCGCCACAAACAAATTCTCTTGCAACACAACCAGGATGCCTGTTCCGGGAAATTGATGTTCAAAATGCACCCGTACTGCTATCTTATGGTGGAGGCAAAAAGAGTAAAAACATAGTGGCGGCATGGGGATGGTATATCAGCGAGTTTTGCTGAAGCTCAGCGGTGAAGCGCTGATGGGCAGCTTGGGCTACGGCATCGATCCGATAGTGGTTCAGTCGATCGCCCAGGAAGTGGCCAAAGTCGTGTCCCAAGGCATTCAAATCGCGATTGTTGTCGGTGGCGGCAACATTTTTCGCGGGGTGAAAGCTGCTTCGGCAGGGATGGATCGGGCAACGGCTGATTATGTGGGCATGATTGCTACGGTGATGAATGCTATCACTTTGCAGGATGCCCTGGAACAAGCAGGAGTGCCAACGAGGGTGCAATCGGCGATCGCCATGCAAGAAGTAGCTGAACCCTACATCCGGCGGCGGGCGATTCGCCACCTAGAAAAAAAACGAGTAGTGATTTTTGGTGCCGGTTCTGGCAACCCTTTTTTTACTACTGATACTACAGCCGCTTTGCGGGCGGCTGAAATTGATGCAGAGGTGATTTTTAAAGCTACTAAGGTAGATGGGGTGTACGATTCCGACCCCCACCTCAACCCCAACGCGCGCAGGTATCAAACCCTCACCTATGCCCACGTCTTGAATCAAGATTTGCGGGTGATGGACAGTACGGCGATCGCCCTTTGCAAAGAAAATAATATTCCTATTATGGTATTTGACCTCTCGGTGTCGGGCAACATCTACCGAGCTGTAATGGGAGAATCTATTGGAACTCTTGTCGGAGGTTTTTGTGAAGTTAGCTGAAGCAGAAGATCATATGCAAAAGGCAGTTGAGGCTACTCAACGGTCTTTTAATACTATTCGGACGGGACGGGCCAACGCCTCCCTCCTCGATCGAGTCATGGTAGATTACTACGGTTCTCCAACTCCGATCAAATCCCTTGCCAATATCGGCACCCCGGATGCGACTACGATCACCATTCAACCGTTCGATCGTACAGCGCTCAACTCGATCGAAAAAGCAATTTCCCTGTCGGATGTAGGACTCGTGCCCAACAACGACGGTTCTGTTATTCGCTTGAACATTCCGCCGCTGACGAGCGACAGACGCCAAGAATTTGTCAAAATGGCCAGTAAGTTTGCTGAAGAAGGTAAAGTTGCAATTCGCAATATCCGCCGCGATGCCGTTGACTCGATTCGCAAGCAGGAAAAAAGCAGCGATATCTCTAAAGATGAATCGCGGGACTTGCAAGATAAAATTCAAAAGCTGACGGACAAGTACATTGCGAAAATAGAAGAAGTTCTGGCATCGAAAGAGAAAGATATCACGACTGTTTAGGCAATGGGCAATTGGGCAGGGGGAATAGGAATAGTTTTGAGATTGCTCAGAGTCGGCCGCGAACAACGCCCAGACGCTCGATGAGTTGTGATTTGTGAATTAAAAACTCAAGATTTAATACTCATAAGTTAGCAATTACCAGTTACTAATTCCCTGTTCCCCATAACCAATTACCAATTACCAATTACCCATAACCAAAAATGTTCGATGGCATTATTGTCGGTGCAGCCCCGGCAGGTAGCACAGCAGCTTATCACTTGGCAAAGCAGGGACGTTCTGTTTTGGTAGTAGAAAAAGCGTCTCTGCTTCGCAATAAACCTGGCGGCGGCGTTTCAGGGGCGATCGCCCAATGGCTCGATTTTGACCGGACGCCAGCTATTTCTCTGAAAGCTAACAAAATTAGCTACACGTCAACTACCGCACACTAACCCGTAGGGTATGATGTGGGCTTGAATAAAGCCTGTTGACCAGACGGCTAGTTTTCAACTAGCAGCCGTTAAGACTAAGCGTTAAAGTTCGTACCGCTGATGCCGTTTTAGAACGATGTCAAGCGTGAAGAAGGAATATTCTTAAATCCCAATTCCTTATTCTTCATTCCCAATTCTTAATCGTTAATTTAAAAATAGGAATTACGCACTATTCCTCAGAAAGCCAGTTGATTCCTAGATTTTTCGCTGCTCAACCGAATTTTTTCCAAGAAACGGGGTTCAAAAGGGTAACTCCTATTTAAAATAAAGTCGATGTGAGGATTTTTTAATACAAGCCCCGCGCTGCTTATAGAATCAATCTCAAATACTCCTGGAGGCAAAAAGTGGTTTCACACGTTACTAAGAGCGCGGTAAGGTGTTTGAGGCGCAGCCTGAATAATTACCGAAAATTTTGGGTTTAAAGCCCCGTCCTTTTAGGACGGCTTTTTCTTCTGGTTTATGTTAAGATAAAGACAGTAAATATCAAAAACAAATGAAAGCTAGATATCGCTACCGATGCTATCCGA
>NZ_JAUBPT010000077.1:0-38478 GCF_036700905.1 Microcoleus sp. S13_C3
GTCCAAAAAGGACGGGCGGGACGCCCATCCCACAATAACAATTAAAATTGTAAGTTATTTAATTCGCGATCCTAAGTTCCGTTTTGGAAGATTTTATCAAATTGACGCTAGCCATCGCGTCAATGCTAGCGATTTGCGCTGTTTGCCACAATTTTAATAGTTGTGGACGCACGTACTACAATTTTCTCTCCGAATATAAAGTAGTGAAGCAATCTCAAACCCTTGATTTAACGCCCTTGAGTGCGTAAGTCCTGTTTAAGTAAGGTACGATCGACAGTGGAGTTATGTCAGCGCGATCGAAGAACTGTATGCGGCTGGTGACGCCCCACTACGACGATGGGGTCGATCGCGCCAATCGCCTATCACTCAGAATCGGGGACTATCTCCAGCACAATCTCGCTCTCGAAACTGCCAAGAATTCACATGAAATGTAGCCCCATATTACTCAACTGCAACAACTGACAGCTAAATGATTTAACGAACACAACAAATGACTTGCAGTCCTAGTAAACTGTCCCGCATTTAAACAGTTAACTGTTGACTTTTGCCCTCTGCCATTCCCCGACTCGGACACTTCCACCTTCTCCCCCTCCCCCACTGTGGCATAATGAGCCATTTATAGGCGTAGCAGCTTTATGTGTCTTCGCTCAACTCACCAAACATTAAATTATATAAATTAAACTTGACTTGCGGTAAAAAAAAGTTACATAAAGCTTTTTTGTGGAAGACAAATCGATTTTTTTGCTATATTGACCTGCAATTAAGATAATGATTGTGGTTAAGTGAGGAGTTGAACGGATGAAAAACTTGAATTGCTGGAATAAGCCCGCTGCATTGCTGGGCGCGATCGCGATCGTAGCCGGAAGTTTGCAGGCGAATGCCATCGGTGTTGCCGCCCCATCAACATCCACTGTCAGTCAAGATGCGGAAAATATTTCCTTTGAAGATAGCGCCACGTTTCAAATAGCCCAGGCTGGCAACCTTTGCCGTAAAGTCACTCCAAAAGAAGGTTTGACCGTTCGCCAGAAGCCCGACCCCAAATCCCCTAGAGTGGGCGGGGTAGGACTTAACACTCAGGTAACGCTGTCCCAAGGCGCTACTTCTGTTAAAGCCTCCGACGGTCGCCTCTGGATTCAAATTAGCGCTCCCGTCACAGGGTATGTCGCTAGTGGATATCCCAACGACGAAAGTAATTTAGGTTCGTGCACAATTAGTCAAGCTCCTTCCCCAAGGCCTGCTGCGACACCAGCACCAGCACCTGCACCGACACCCCGTCCAAGTCCGGCACCAGCACCAGCACCTGCACCAGCACCAGCACCAGCACCAGCACCAGCACCTGCACCTGCACCAGCACCAGCACCAGCACCAGCACCTGCACCAGCACCAGCACCAGCACCTGCGCCAGCACCTGCGCCAGCGCCAGCACCAGCACCAGCACCAGCACCAGCGCCAGCGCCAGCACCAGCACCAGCGCCAGCACCAGCACCAGCACCAGCACCAGCACCAGCACCAGCACCTGCAACGGGCCCAGTAAGTCTGTGTCGGCAAGTAGAACCTCGCGTAGCGCCGAAGGGTCTAGCTATCCGCACCGAGCCTTCCAAGACTTCTGCTGTTAAAGGCGGTGTACCCGCTAACGGTCAAGTAACGCTTGTACCGAATTTCCAGTTAGTGAAAGATAAGAATGGAGAAAACCGCAATTGGGTTGAGATTTCAGCCCCTGTGGCCGGATTCATCTCGGCGGGAAATTTAATTATGTGCAAGTAAACTTCTGAGTTCGATCGCTCTTTTTGACTAAAAGAGCGATCGACACCGAAAATAGTTTTAAGTTATTGTCGCGCAGCCAGGGAACCACGCAGAACCCAGATTGCTTCCATGACTAAGCTGTTGTGCATTTAAAATGCGTATTTCAGAGGTTGAAACCCAATACTTGCTTAGATAGAATCGAAAATTTAAATGATGAACAGCTTAACCCAGGAATAACTTATTGCTGTCGCGAGTCAGCGGTAGCAAATCTTTCTAGGTCTCAGTTTTTCATCCTCGGTTGCGTAAAGTCCTAGCTTCCTTCCTCGCAACCCAGGCGGGGTGAAGAAATTTAAGCAAAAAGCCGATCGACCTTTCTACTGACAGCGGCCGCTTGCCCAATTTTGGTGTCCGCGATTTGGTTGACACTTCGATTGTCTGCCAATCCAGACAATTTCCCACTTATTTTGCCTGAGTCTGAGTTCGATGCGGTGTCGCATTGCAGCAACAGAATCGTCAGCTAAACCGATGACTGTATGCACAATTACTGCTGTTTCTCCCGTGGGATATTCAACTGAAATTTGGTCGGTTTTTCCGCCTTCAGATTCTCGGTCACTGCTAAAGAGTTTTGCTGCGATATCTTTGGGGTTGGAGACGGTAATTTTGCGATCGCCCAGGAACTGTTTAGCGTTAATTGCTTCGTAGTTCGATCGGGCGGCGGGCTGCCCCATTGCTGCGATGGGAATTTGGATGCAGGTGAAAACAGCTAGGAAAAAGAGCGATCGCTTGACAGTTGATTGGTTCATGAGGCTTCAGATTGTGCGAGAGATTTTTGTCTTCGAGAGACGAAAGCCGCCAAGTCTGCCTCGGTGAATTGAGTTTGCTGCCATGAAGGGCGGGCAAGCAGTCGATCGCACCAAGCTTGAATTTTTGGATAACCGTCTAGGGACACATCAACCCAAGATAGCAAGGGCACGACGGTGCCGGCAACGCACTCGGCAAACGTGACACTGTTGCTAGCGAAAAAAGGGCGATCGTCCAACAAGCCTTCAAAGAATTTCAGCACAGTATTGACTTTTTCCTTAGCCTTTGCGATTTCCTGCGCTTGGGGAGTTCCCCATCCCATTTTTTCACTGCTTAGTGGGTTAAGTCCCGGTAGAAGTTCGTTAACCGTGACCAGTTCTACCATTTTCACAACTGCCACATCTTTCGGTTCTTTTGGCAGCATTGCCGGTTCGGGATACTTCGTTTCTAGATAGTCAAGAATTGCTAGAGACTCGACGACAGTGAAGTCATCATCGACCAAAACAGGGATGCGGTGAAAAGGATTCATTGCGACAAACTCAGGCTGTAAGTGATCCCCGTCCAAGTGGATTTCTACCAATTCAAAGTCGAGGTTTTTTTCTATGAGGGCGATCCAGACGCGGCGGGAGTTAGGGGAAATTGGGGTGTGGTAAAGTTTCATAAATGGTGGGGGTGGTTGTTGAGAGAGTGAGGTGTTGAGGGTTCAGTTGTCTCGCGCTGCTGAAAATATTTAGACTTTAGTCAATTTTATACGCAAATAGAGCGATCGTACTTCTCCAACAATAGGACATCATTACCTGTATCGCGATCGAGCTTAGATAGCAATTGATTTAAAAATCACTAAAAATCAGATTTCCAAATATGAACTGCACGCTGTGCTAGATGCCTCTGACGGGCTGCGATCGCGTCGGGAGTCCAATCTTCTGCCATGATGTTCTTTGTCAAAGCATAAACACTCTGCTGATATTTTTCTACTTTAATCCGATAGTTTTGTTGTCCAATATCGCGATTAAAAGAAGGTTCCAAAAGAGTTAAATTACCAAGACGGTAAACCATGTCCTCTATCTGGATTTCAGTAAAATTTTGTCGCCACTCATCAGTCGGTACTTCCGGCAAAATGTGCTCTATTGAAAAACTATCTTCATTAACTTCTATGCCAGATTCATCTGCCTCTAAATTGCAAAAAATGTAACGAACTAATTTACGCTTTTGACCTTTGGTAGGTATAGAAAGCAAAGAAAAGTCCTGCTGAAATTTTTCATCCTTAACATACCCCGGACGCAGTGAATCAAAAACCTGCCGCGTACCCGTTATTTTTCCGCTGGTAATGTCGAGCGCAGCGTTATTGTAAAGAAATTCTAAATCATTGGGATTCAAGCTGCTAACGATGCTGTAACGAAAGGAAATAGCAACTACAAGCTTTAGCAAGCGGGTAAAATCTTCAGGCGAGAACTTCTGATAAGCAGCAAACAGGGTTGGATATACCTGCTTGACGCGAAACAATTTCAGCGCGCGAATATATGGTTGATTCTGTGGAGTATCGCGCCAGAATTCATCATTTGGATTACCAAGAGCTACAAATAAGCTGCTGAAATTCTCAAGTTTGTCAAGCAAGTCAAAAGCTTGTTGAGCATTTTTGACAGATTCTCGAACTAACTTAAATAAGCGCTCGCGCCGCACTCTGGAATGATTTAGACTGAGATAGTAGCGCAAAAATGCGGGAAAATCCTCCATCTGAACCATACTGATAATCCGCTTCCACTGTCGCTGCGCCGCTTTTAAATCGTCTGGGCCTTGAAACAGTGAGAAAAGGTAATTCTTCAACAAATCGGTGGAAGTTAGCTCTAACCCCCTAGCATTCAGTGTCTCGAAAACAGTGTAAGCATTTAATTCATCTTCGACTGTAATTTGGATAAAAAGTAGCCGTTGAGCAACAGTATCCCCAAGAAAAGCCGTTAACTTTTCTCCATCCTGAAATATGTCAGACAGTTTTTCTAATTCTTTGGAAAAGTAATCAAAAGCTTGCCATAGCAGTTGATTAGATTTCGACAGCGCTCGGATATTTAAGGGTTTTCTAAGATTGATCAGATTACTTTGATAAAAATCATCATTATTTTCATTTAAAAATAGTTTGCTAGAGTAACGGAGAGAACGCGGATCTCGATCGCCCAGATAGGTACGCTTGAGAATTTCTTGCCGCTCTCGGTTGGCTTCAGGCTGAACATTTTGCTCTACTAACCGCCGGATTTTTTCAATAACAGCAACTGCAATAATGCTGAGAGTTGCTAATCGCTGTTGACCATCTATGACTGTAAATTCTTTATCAGCAGTAGCGGAGCTTTGCAGAACGATCGCTCCCATATAATGACTGACACTGAGGTTGTTGTGCAGCATCAAAATATCTTGCCAGAGGTCTTCCCAGTTCTCCTCCGTCCATGAATAATCGCGTTGGAATGGCGGTACTCGATAGATTTTGCCATTGCTGATTAAGTCCCCGAAGCTAGTAGTCCGAGTATCTAAAAGATTAGTACGAGCCATAGGAGGAAATAATACAAGTTACTTGAATTGTCAAAAGCTGCTTCTATTATATGTAGAAGCAGCTTGAACAGAGATTTTAATTATCTTTTTGGTGGCATAGGCCCAAAAGCCTGTAACAGAACAAGCCGAAAATCCCGCGCCGTCAAACGCTCGAGTACGATTAGCAATCAAAATCGCCGCCGCCCATGCCAGTAATAAAAGCCACATTTTGATTATGCACCTTGACTGTCATTTGATTTATTTTCTCCAACTTGGTCTTTTCCAGTTTCATCGTCTCCACTGTCGTCTAAATTTTTACTTTCATCGGAAAGTTCATAATTATCCATAATTTCGAGCAATAAAAGCTTTAAATTCTTATCCGGTGGTCGTTTTTCAAATTCGGCGTGGGTATAAATCCATATAAATCCCACTTTTTTTTCAATAAAATTGATTAGATATATAAGCCGCCCTTGTCCTGCTTCTCCGCTAGAAATTTGAGGCATTTTAAATTCTAATTTCCACAATTCCCATCCATCACGGCTAGTGCCTTTAGGCCACTGCTCCAAATGTCCTAAAGGTGGACGAGGACGAGGTTCAATACTCAAAATTTTGATAAATTTTTCAATAAGGGCGACAAATTCCGCTTTTCCTTGTGGATTTTTGCGATATCGATCGCGGAGCAGTTTTTGCTGCGTTTTTTCAAAGTTCGTTAACAGCTTGATCCGAAATTTGCCTGAGTCGTTCACACGCTTCCTCCGCACTCATATCTTTACTATTTTCCCAATCAGTAAAAGCCTCTTCTATTGCTTCAGATAGTGCTTTTTGATAAGCCATATCTTCGCGTTCAACTCCACTCAAAACCGCATTAACAAGTCTGTCAAAAGCATTCTTATAAGCTACATAACTATCAAATTCACCTTTAAGTGCAATCCAAGGTAAAATAATAGCCAAAGAAAAACGACGTAAAATTTCTATAAAAAATCCCTTAATCCCTTGATGGGGTTCAATTAAGGCATAGGCAAAAATTTTGAGTAATTCTCTCGTTTCAGGGGGAATCTGATCCCAACGAGCCTCAATTATTACAGCTAAATTGTTTGCTTTTTGAGTCAATTCCCACAACTGTGAAGCGCTAGACCTGCGCGGCTGAAATATCTGCCGAATTTCACTGGGAGTAATTGTGATAGTGGCTGACATTTACCTGACCTCTTGCGATGCGATCGCTTTACTGATACTCACTCATTCTTAGTATATCAGTCAGACCCTAAAAAAAATTAGCTGTCATTACCAGTAGACAGGTCATTATGAAAAAGGCGGGCCCTAAAGCCCGCCCCATCAAACGATCGACTATCGATTAGTAATCGAAGTCGCCGCCGCCCATGCCGCCGCCAGCGCCAGCAGCAGCGCCATCCTTCGGTTCAGGCTTGTCAACGACGATGCACTCGGTTGTCAGCACCATACCAGCAATAGATGCGGCATTTTGCAGAGCAGAACGAGTCACCTTCGCGGGGTCAACGATACCAGCTTCAAACATATCGACAAACTCATTTGTCGCTGCGTTGAAACCAACGTTGAACGGCTTTTCTTTGACGCGCTCAGCAATCACAGCGCCATTCAAACCAGCATTTTCAGCAATCCGCTTCAGAGGAGCAGCCAGAGCCCGTGCCACAATCAAGGCACCGGTCAATTCTTCGCCCTTCAGGCTGCTGTTAGCCCACTCTTCCAATTGAGGAGTCAGGTGAGCCAAAGTTGTACCGCCACCAGGAACAATGCCTTCTTCTACTGCAGCTTTGGTTGCGTTGATCGCATCTTCCAAACGCAGTTTGCGATCCTTCATTTCTGTTTCGGTAGCCGCGCCGACTTTGATGACTGCGACGCCGCCAGCCAATTTGGCCAAACGTTCTTGCAGCTTTTCTTTGTCGTAGGAAGACTCGGTTTCGTCCATTTGACGGCGAATTTGTTCGCAGCGGGACTTAACGGCGGCTTCGTTACCTTCAGCAACAATTGTGGTGCTGTCCTTGGTGATGGTGATGCGGCGGGCTTTGCCGATCATGTCAAGCTTGGTGTTTTCCAGTTTCAAACCGGCGTCTTCGGTGATTAGTTGACCGCCGGTCAATACGGCGATATCTTCTAACATGGCTTTGCGTCGATCGCCAAAACCGGGTGCTTTAACAGCAGTCACGTTCAACACACCGCGCAGTTTGTTGACAACGAGGGTAGCTAAAGCTTCTTTCTCAATGTCTTCTGCAATGATCAACAGCGGGCGGCCGGAACGAGCTACTTGTTCGAGCACGGGTACTAGATCTTGTACCAGAGCAATTTTCTTGTCTGTCAGCAAGATGAAGGGTTCTTCGAGAATCGCTTCCATCCGTTCAGTGTCGGTGACGAAGTAGGGAGAGATGTAGCCTTTGTCGAAGCGCATCCCTTCGGTGATTTCCAATTCGGTGGTCATAGACTTCCCTTCTTCCAGGGAAATCACGCCTTCTTTGCCCACCTTGTCCATTGCGTTGGCAATCATTTGACCGACTTCATCGTCGTTACCAGCAGAGATGGAACCGACTTGAGCGATGGCTTTGGAATCTTCTACTTGTTTGGCGTGTTCGGCAATTTTTTCTACCAAAAACGTGGTTGCTTTGTCAACACCGCGCTTGAGGGCGATCGCATTTGCGCCGGCTGCTACGTTACGCAGACCTTCTTTGACCATTGCGTGAGCCAAAACGGTAGCAGTTGTTGTACCGTCGCCGGCTGCGTCGTTGGTTTTGGAAGCTGCTTGACGGATCAGGGCAACGCCTGTATTTTCTACGTGGTCTTCTAGTTCGATTTCTTTGGCGATGGTAACACCGTCATTGACGATCTGAGGAGCTCCGAATTTCTTTTCGAGAACCACGTTACGGCCTTTGGGGCCGAGGGTTACGGCCACTGCTTCGGCCAAAATGTCCATACCGCGTTCGAGGGCGCGACGTGCATTTTCGTTGTAGATGATACGCTTAGCCATAGTTTTTGGGGATGAGAGGGTTTGAGATTTTGGATTGGGGATGATGGATTTTAGTCATTTGCCCCGTGTCATTAGTTGTTTGGCGGCGTTCGCTTTAAACTAATGACTGATGACTAAGGACTGATGACTAATGATTAATTAGTTAACGATCGCCAGAATGTCTTTTTCTGCAAGCAAGACGTATTCGTCTGTGCCGAGTTTGATGTCGGTGCCGGCGTACTTCGAGTAGAGAACTTTGTCGCCGACTTTGACTTCCATTTCAATGCGGGTGCCGTCGTCATTGCGCTTGCCGGGGCCCACGGCCGCGACTTCGCCTACTTGGGGCTTTTCCTTAGCTGTGTCGGGCAGAAGGATGCCGCCGGCGGTTTTTTCTTCGCTAGCGCTTACTTTCACGAACACGCGCTCGCCTAACGGTTTAACGGTAGAAACACTCAGTGATACTGCTGCCATAAATAAATCTCCAGATTACAGATTGTCGTGAGTCAGTCGTCAGGGGTCACGATGAAAGCAACAGCGGACTACTTACAACTGACATATTAGCACTCTCGGCTCCTGAGTGCTAATTTAGCTTTAGTCAGGGGCGATCGCAACTTAGTTGTCAGTACGGGTTCCCGAACCGAGAATGAGTTGGAGGGAAGGAGAGGGTGAGAGAGGGAGAGAGGGAGAGGGGGAGAGAGGGAGAGGGGGAGAGAGGGATATGGGAGAGAGCCAGAAGCGAAAAAGCCCGGATTTCGACTGGTTATGCCTTTAAAACTTGCCTCTTGCTTGCCCTCAATTTCTGAATTGTAAAAAACCTACCGTTGAGACGGGAGGGAGTGGGGGCTGTGGTGATGACTTTCGATCGCTAACCAATTACTTTTGATTGATGAAGACAATGACAGAAAATAACGAGGAATCTTGCAGCCAAGGCTTGAGCGCTTGCGTCCAAAGCCTGGGAATCGCTCAAATCGAGCGGCATATTTTTATCTGTGCCGACCAAACCGTGCCCAAGTGCTGCGATCGGCAAACCAGTCTGGAGGCGTGGAATTACTTAAAAAAACGCTTGCAAGAATTGGGGCTCGACAAGCCAAGTGCCACTCGACCAACCTGCGTCTTTCGCACGAAAGCCAATTGCCTGCGAGTGTGCGCGTCTGGCCCGATTATGGTAGTCTATCCAGACGGAGTGTGGTATCGCGACGTTACTCCCCCCGTCATTGAGAGAATTATTCAGGAACATCTCCTCAACTCAAAGGTCGTTCAAGAATACGCTTTCTTGACTCATCCTTTGCCTGTGCCTCCTGATGCACAGCAAAACATTTAAGTATAGCGCTGTTTAAAGTACAGGGTTATAGGTAAAGTGTTAAATTTAAGGTTAAGGGTGAGAATTTGAGACAGTTTGGCGTCCGGGCGATCGCACCTGCTACAGCTCAATAAAACTGTATTTAGGTTCTTGTCTTCCTGGTGCGGCTTCCCGTGTTCCTGGTGTTTCTCAAAAGGTACAGTAAAAAAAATCCCTCGGAGGAACTGTGAAATTTTGTGCAAAAATTTCTCAGTGGCCGACACTAAGCAGGTTGCCAAACTACACTAGAAACAGTTAAATACGTAAGTAGGGAGTCTGCTTAAATTTCTCTATATCAGAAGTATCATTTAAAACCGGGGCATTAACCTGAAATTGAACCGATCGAGATTAAATATTTAACTTGGGCTCTGTTACGGAATCTCCAATCAATCAAGGCAGATATTGACAGGGCGATCGTCGATTACTGGTTTGGGCTGCGTTCCAGGTCGTAAGACACTCACAAACAGCCGTCGATTATAGGTTGGAAAGCGGTAATACCCGCCCCGCTTTCCCTCACCGCCATCCCTTCAGTCGATCGTCGTCCTCCACTCCCAGCCGGGTGGCGGGGGACTGACCGAAAAAACAGAAGTGAAAACAAGGAAGTGTGCGGGATACTTTAGCGGGAATAAACATGACAAAGGACAATAATTCAGGAGAGCAAAAACGGCTGATGCTGGTTGACGACGACCCCAACTTGATCTTGCTCGTCAAGGACTACTTGGAGTTTCGGGGTTACAACGTCATTACAGCAGAAAACGGCAGAGACGCTCTGGAAAAACTAGAACAAGAAGTTCCCGACTTGATTATCTGCGATGTGATGATGCCGGAAATGGACGGCTACACTTTAGTCAAACACATCAGAGAAGACCCTCGCACTAGCTGGATTCCGGTTCTTTTCTTGTCCGCAAAAGGTCAAAGTTCAGACCGAGTAAAAGGCTTGAGCACTGGGGCTGACGTTTATATAGTCAAGCCTTTTGAACCAGAAGAACTGGTAGCCCAAGTGGAATCTTCTCTGAAAGCAGCATCCCGCTTGATTCGCCACTCAAATCCCGGTATAGAGAGTGGCACAAAAATTAAGGCGCGCCGCAATGTCGAATTGACTCCCACTGAGTTAAAGGTGGTACAGTTGCTAGCGCAGGGTATGGCAAACCGCCAGATCGCAGACGTGATGAATGTCAGCCAGCGGACTATCGAAAGCCACGTCAGCAATATGCTGGGCAAAACAGGTCTGCACAACCGGACAGAGTTAGCTCGCTGGGCCCTTGAAAGCAAAAAGGCTTAAGCGGAGGTAGTCTGCGCTATGAAATCAGGGGAGCAAAATCTACTGCTATGCGCTGGGCGTATGCCTGCTTGGCGGTAGGGCGGTGGGCACGGTAGTTTGAAGGCGCCATTAACCTTGACACGGCAGCCGGTATTGAGTTACTAGGCGTATAGTTTGTGAGGGCCCCTCGCTCAAATGCAAGCAGGGTTAAAAGAACCCTCTGGCGGTAGAGCCGAAAATATGAAATACTGGGGAGATGGAGTTTTCTGAAGTCTAATCTATTGCCTCAGTTAGCTCCATGTTGCTAAAATGTGATATTTAGATTAACTTCTTTCTACAATTATTAGGTCTAAGTTTCTATGACAAACTTAATGAACCGCCTTTCTATTTTTGTGGACGGGAACAATATGTTCTACGCTCAACAAAAGAACGGTTGGTTTTTTGATCCTCGCAGGGTGCTCGAATATTTCAAAACTTCGCAGCCGAATGTCATCTTGATCAATGCTTTCTGGTATACGGGCCTGAAAGACCCCCAAGATCAAAGGGGATTTCGAGATGCTTTGATCAGTCTGGGTTACACGGTTCGCACTAAAATTCTTAAGGAATATTACGACGATGCTTCGGGCAGATATTCTCAAAAGGCTAATTTAGACATAGAGATTGTGGTTGATATGTTTAATACCGTGGATCAGTACGACCAAGTTGTGCTGTTTAGCGGGGATGGGGATTTTGAGCGGGCGATCGAGCTGCTGCGCTCGAAAAATACTCATATTACTGTGGTATCAACCGAAGGAATGATTGCGAGAGAGTTACGAAATGCTACAGATAGGTATATAGACCTAAATGAAATTAGGGAACATATCGAGAAGATGGATTATTAGTCAGTAGTTATTAGTCATTAGTCAGTAGTCAGTAGTCATTAGTCATTAGTTATTAGTCGTTAGTCAGTAGTTATGGGTTATGGGTTATTAATTATTCGTTATTGGCGCGAGACAGGGGACTGGTGCCCCCGCCCAAAAACGCATACTTGCTTTCCGATAGGAGCCGCCAGTAGCCCAAAATTTTAGACTAAGGTTCAAGTTCCCAGATTCATCTGTGGAGTAAATCTAAAATCTAAAATCTAAAATCTAAAATCTAAAATCGACTGACTGGAGGCTAAAAACCCAGAAAAACGGACAAGTAAAAATCAGGAAAACACTTTTTTAGAGCTATGAAAACTCAACCAAGTCAAGACCGGATTATTATTTTCGATACGACTTTGCGGGACGGAGAACAATCTCCGGGTGCATCTCTGAATGTGGATGAAAAGCTGACTATTGCCCGCCAGTTAGCGAGATTGGGCGTGGATGTGATTGAAGCGGGTTTCCCTTTCACCAGCACGGGAGATTTTGAGGCAGTCCAAAAAATAGCCCGATCGGTTGGTACAGAAGATGGGCCGACAATTTGCGGTTTAGCACGGGCGAGAAAGGAGGATATAAAAACAGCAGCCGAGGCTCTGAAACCCGCCGTAAATTCGCGAATTCATACGTTTCTGGCTACGTCTGATATCCACTTGGAGCATAAGCTGAAAAAGACGCGGGCTGAGGTTCTGGAAATTGTGCCGGAAATGGTGGCTTACGCTAAGTCTTTTGTGGATGATGTGGAGTTTTCGCCGGAAGATGCTTGTCGATCGGAACCGGAGTTTTTGTATCAGGTTCTAGAACGGGCGATCGCAGCGGGTGCGACTACTGTTAATATTCCCGATACTGTAGGCTACACGACTCCGAGCGAGTTTGGGGCTTTGATTCGCGGAATTAAGGAAAATGTGCCGAATATCGATCGCGCAATTATTTCGGTTCACGGTCACAATGACTTAGGATTGGCTGTGGCTAACTTTTTGGAAGCTGTGAAAAATGGCGCCAGACAGTTAGAATGCACGATTAACGGGATTGGCGAACGGGCGGGAAATGCAGCTCTGGAAGAGTTGGTAATGGCGCTTTACGTGCGGCGCCAATATTATAATCCGTTCTTGGGCAGGGCTGCGGATTCTGAGGAACCACTGACAAATATTGACTCGCGCCAAATTTACAAAACCTCGCGCTTGGTTTCCACTTTGACGGGGATGTTGGTGCAGCCAAATAAGGCGATTGTCGGGGCAAATGCTTTCGCTCACGAGTCGGGAATTCACCAAGATGGAGTGCTGAAAAATAAGCGGACATACGAGATTATGGACGCTGAGTCGATCGGCTTAACAGAAAATCAAATCGTGCTGGGTAAATTGTCGGGGCGCCACGCTTTCCACACTCGCTTGAAAGAGTTGGGTTTTGAAATGGCCGACGATGAGCTAAATAAGGCTTTTGTCAAGTTTAAAGATTTGGCAGACAAGAAAAAAGAGATTACGGATTGGGATTTAGAGGCGATCGCCAATAACGAAGTGCACCAAGCACCGGAATTATTCCGCTTAGAATTGGTGCAAGTTTCCTGCGGCGACAAATCTCGCCCGACAGCAACTGTCACTGTGCGGAATCCGGCGGGCGAAGAATTGACCGATGCTGCGATCGGCACCGGGCCTGTGGATGCGATTTACAGGGCAATTAACCGGGTGGTAAACGTACCGAACGAGTTGATCGAGTTTTCTGTACAGTCGGTGACAGCGGGCATAGATGCGATCGGCGAAGTAACAATTCGCTTGCGCCACGAAGGCAAAGTATTTTCCGGTCACTCAGCAAATACCGACATTATCGTAGCGTCCGCAGAAGCATACATCAGCGCTTTAAATCGCCTGTATCAGGCATTGCAGCATACTACGGAAAAATCCTCGGAACAGCCAACTCCGATCGGAAATCAAGTTGTTGCAAAAGCACAGCGCTGATAAATTTATTGTCAGCAATTTTTCTTGAAACAAACCGCAGACGAACCCATCATCAAAGCAGATAAATCTCAATTAATCTGCCTTAATCCCGGTTCATCTGCGGTTAAAAATTACAATATTTTTTATCAACAACAAACCCTAAAAAATGCAAGACGAAACTTTAAAAAAAGAGCGGCAATTCCACGATGCTTGGGCATCTACGATCGATATTGACGGCATTCGAGTTAATGATTACTTTGAAGCTTGCACCGCCCCAGAAAATAGATTTATCGTCCAGCAAATGGGCGATATTACAGGCAAACGGCTGTTAGATTTAGGCTGCGGCGCGGGAGAAAATAGCGTTTATTTTGCTAAAAAAGGCGCGCATTGTGTGGCGGCGGACTATTCTCAGGGCATGGTAGAAGTTGCTCTGAAATTGGCTGAGAAAAACGGCGTCAAAATAGAGGGCTGCACTGTAAATGCAATGGCTATGGATTTCCCGGACAATAGTTTTGATATTGTTTATGCTTCTAATTTGCTGCACCATTTGCCGGAACCGGAAAAGGCGATTCGCGAAATGCACCGCGTGCTAAAGCCTGGGGGCAAAGCTTGTTTTTGGGACCCGATGAAGCACAATCCGGTGATTAATGTTTACCGCAGGATGGCTACTGAGGTGCGGACGGAGGATGAAACTCCTTTGGATATTAATATTGTGAATTTTATCAAGTCTTTGTTTTCGGAGACGGCTTATGATACCTTTTGGCTGACATCGCTGTGGATTTTTTTGCGCTTTTATTTGATTGAAAAAGTGCATCCGAATGAGGAGCGTTATTGGAAAAAGATTATCATTGAACAAGAGAGATTGAAACCGGAATACTCTCGATTGGAAGGGTTGGATGGGTTTTTGAAGAAGTTGCCTTTGATGAAGCGCTTGGCTTGGAATTTGGCTGTGGTGGCAACGAAGTAAGACGATTTTAGATTTTAGATTTTGGATTTTCGATTAAAGAATCGGGAATGACTGATGATATCAGTGGTAGGGTGCGTCAGTTTTGAGATTTTAAATCAGCGCCGAAAGTATTATTCTGACGCACCATTTGTTGTCAGGTGCGTCAGTTCCGAGATTGTTTGTTTGGAGCAAAAATAATCACAACTGACGCACCCTACTGAAAACTCTAAAAGAAGTACAATAAGTCAAAGCATTTAATTAAGAGGCTAATTATGCCAGAAACTATTACTGCTGTCTACGAAAACGGGGTTTTGCGTCCCCTGATTCCTTTGTCATTGAATGATGGGGAAACTGTGCAGATTCAACTCTGGCCCGATGATCCAAAAAAGCAGGCAGAATTGGCAATCCAGTTTTTAGTTGACCGAGGATTGGTGACTCCACTACCTAACAATCCCGATAACGTCGAGGCTGTCACTGATGAAGATGTGTATGAATTGGCTAAAAGGTTAGGGGCAAAACCGGGCAAGCCTCTATCAGAAATGATTATCGAGGATCGTGGCCCGTGGTAAACATTTATTTTTTGGATAGCAGCGCCCTCATCAAAAGATATGTGGTTGAAATTGGCAGCCCTTGGATAAAAACGCTCACGGATTCCCAGACTGGTAACTCGCTGCTTTTAGTCCGCATCACCTGGGTGGAAGTTCTTAGTGCTTTTGCACGCAGACAACGTGAAGGCGGTATAACTGCTGCGGAAGTTGCTGCACTTATTGCAAAGTTTCGCTCTGAATTCAATAGTCGGTATAGAGTTATCGAAGTTGATCTGGCACTGGTTGAAAGGGCGGGTGAATTGATTGTTCAATATCCACTGCGGGCTTATGATGCTGTGCAATTGGCGGCTGCTTTGCGCGTTCAATCTGTTTTAACATCCATGCCAGAAACTCGACTGATTTTTGTTTCGGCGGACAACAGATTGCTGGATATTGCTCTGTCGGCAGGGTTGGCTATTGATAATCCTAATAATTATCAGTAATCAAGCTGTCTGTAGCGAGGATGCAAGTCCTCATAAAAATCAGAGGGCTAAAGTCATCACTAGAAACTAATTTTAGTGCGATCGTTATTTAGAGAATTTCTTTCAAAGTTTTAACCAATATTTGATTCTGTTCCTCCGTACCTACACTAATCCGCAATTTGTCTTCTAATCGCGGCTGATTGAAGTATCGAATCAATATTCCCCGTACTTTCAGTGTTTGATAAATCCTTTCTGCATCGCCGTTTGGTGGCCTAACTAGCAAAAAGTTGGTTTGCGAGGGCCAAACTTCAAAGCCTAATTCCTGGAAACTAACGGCTAGTTTTGCTCGCGAAGCCTTAATCTTTTCGGCGTTGGCTATTTTGTGGTCTTGATCTGCGATCGCAGCCGCCCCCACTGCATAGGCTAAAGCATCCACATTATAGCTGTCTTTGATTTTATTTAATTCTGCCAGCAGCGCCGGATTTGCTATGCCAAAACCCAGCCTCAATCCTGCCAGGGAATAACCTTTGGAAAGCGTCCTCAAAACTATAACATTCCTGTACTTTTTTGTCAAGTCCAAAGCATTTTCTTCTGCGAAATCTACATAAGCTTCGTCGATCACAAGAATGCCCGATAACTCTTTAGCCAGTTTCTCCAAATCTGCCATAGATATGGCTGTTCCCGATGGACTGTTTGGCGAAGCTACAAATGTCACTGCACCCTGGGCTGCTATTAGCAAATCGACGGGTAACTTGTAGTCATCGGGATAAGGAACTTCCACAAACTCTGCATCTTGAATTTCTGCCAATGTGCGGTACAATACATAGGTAGGCGCGGGACAAACAATCTGTTTCCCAGATTCGCCCACAGCGCGAACTATCAAGTTTAATAAATCGTCGCTGCCGTTACCTACAATAATCCAATCGTCAGCAACTCCAAAAATTTTACTAGCAGCAATGCGGAAAACTTTGCCAGTTGGATCGGGATATCGCCGCAGCATTTCTCCGTCTATTTCCTGAAGCACTTTTAAAGCTTTGGGAGAAGGTGGATAGGGATTTTCATTAGAATTTAGTTTAATAATTTTTGTGCCTAGCGGTGGCTGTTCCCCCGGCACATAGCCAGACATTTCGTGGATGCTTTTGCGAAAGTAATTCATCTATATAATTGAGTTTTGTGGAACGGGCATCTTGCCCGTTCTTGATAATGGTGCAAAATAAGCTGTTGTGCATTTAATTTGTATGTTGAGGGCGGGCAGGATGCCCACCCCACAAGAGGAAAAATTTATTTTACTATGCAATTTAAATGCGGATTAGCTTATCAAGTTAAACAAATTATATCAAACAATTAGTGACTATCCGCGTTATACCCAAATCAATTAACTTTTGCATATCCGCTCGATCGTCCACCGTCCAGGCCACAATGTCAACTCCATGAGTCCGGGTTTCTTGAATTAGTGCGGGGTTTTCCAGCAACACGCGATACAGACTGCTAATCAAATTATCCTGATGCGCCACAGCTTGAGCAAATTGAGTTTTGTATGCTTCTAGATTAGCAACAATGTGTCCGATCGCCAAATCGCCAGATAGCCGCCGCACTTGTTCCAGAAATCCATCGTTAAAGGAGGTAATAACGCATTTGTGTTGAATTTCTTCGCCCTTCAAAGTATTGACAAAATCCGCGACATCTGCATCCGACCACTCGCAGTGCGGTTTGACATCAAAGTAAAGAAATTTGTCAACATTTTTGAGTATGGTTAATGCGGCTTTTAAGGTAGGAATTTTTTGTTGTGAAAATTCATCGCTAAACCATTTTCCCGCATTAAGTGTCTGCAATTGAGACACGGTTGTTTCCCTAACTTTGCCAGAAACTCCAGTGATTCTATCCAGTGTTGCGTCGTGAAAAATCACTGGTACGTTGTCGGCGGATAGCTGGATGTCAAATTCGATCGAATGAGCCCCACGGGCGATCGCCAGTTCAAAAGCTGCTAAAGTATTCTCCGGGGCGATCGCCGAAAATCCCCGATGTGCGATAATTTCTAAATTCACTGTCTTGTGCCCTCTAAAAAATCTGCCACAGTTTGATTAAAAGTTTCCGGTTCAGTCAAAAAAGACCAGTGATTCCCCGGTACTTTGCCAACGGTAAGATTTTTCAAGTATCTCTTGTAGGGCTGCATTTGCCAATCCATGCGATTTACGCCTTTTTCCGGCTGTACAAACAAAGTCGGGATATCAATATTTTCAGTTAAACCGGCAACTTTCATCACTTCTGTAAATATCTGATTTCTGGCTGCAATCGCAAATTTACTGCCCCAAGTTCCGTCTGATTTTTCTTCGATTTGCTGTTGGAATACCATTTGCTGCAAGTCACTCCAATCTGCGTATTCTCCCGATTGTTTGGCTGCTGCTTCTGCTTGGGATAAAGTCGCAAACGGGCCCACACATTTGAGACAGTCTAATTTTCGGTAAACAATGGGCAGGGTGAGTTTCATCGCGACGGGCAGTTTGGTGATGAAGATGGGGTCTACTAAAATCATACTGCAAAAACGATCGGGATTTTGCCTCGCCCAAATCGGTGCTAGTTTTCCCGTCCAAGAATGTCCTACAATGTGGGCGTCTGGCCAGTTGAGATGTGCCATCAAAGCTTCTAAATCTGCGATCGCACTTTCAAAAGTATAGCCGATTTTTGGTTTGCTACTTTCTCCGTGACCGCGCATATCTGGCGCTACAATATGATAGCGGTTGGACAAGTAATTGCCCAAGTTAGTCCAGACACACGCACTATCTGCTAAACCGTGCAGCAGCAGCAAACGGGGAGATTTTTCTTTCCCTGTGTCGGGCTGCCATTCTAGGTATGAAAGTTCGATTTCTGGTAAGTGCAAAGTCTTACGAGTTGGCATAATTAGGGTGTTTTATAGGTGGATAAATGTGATTTAACTTTTTTATGAACAGGCAAGATGCCTGTTCCACAAATAGTGAATTTTATTGTACTGTTTTGATCTACAGGCAAGATGCCTGTTTCACAAATAATAAATCTTATTGTGGGGTGGGGTGGGCTTCTAGCCCGCCCTTATTACCTAACCTTTGCCCTTCAAGCTAAATAAAAGAAACTGAGTTTTCTGCGCTTCATCAAAATTGTCATCGCTGACCAAAACTAGACTCTGGCTGCCATCTGGCAAGCGCGGGCCGAGGGTCATCCCTTCTAAATTGTACAGCGGAATTCCGAGTTCGCTTAAGTCTAGCAGCAACTTTTTCTTAACAGGTTCGACGGCCACTCGCCCTTTAAAACTCTGGATTCTCGAAGTATCTGTAGCCGCCCCAACCGCTACTTGATAAATCCTAGCGCTGTATCCAGACAGCCCAAAAGAACGTTCTAAACTCAGAATCTGACCGCCACCGACAGTTACTAATTCTGTTAAACCGTTCAAAATAGTTAGGGGAACTTGGTCTAAATTGTAAAGATTTTCTGAGACTAATTGCGGCGTTTTATCGACGATGACATAATGTAAAATACGGAGTTTACTTGCCTGTTCGGGGTCTAAATCTTGCATTAACGGCGCTTCCGTCGCTGCGAACAAACGAAACGGATCTAGACCGCCTGGACTAAAGGTTTCTGGGTCGATGGTTAAAGATTCAAAACCTAAATTGTCCACCACTCCTTGCTGCTGTTTTTCATCGCTGGCATCGGGAATATAGCGCTTTGGTATCGGCAAATTTCCCCGCATTTGCCCTGTTTTGAGGTCAAATTCTCCGAGAAAAGGAGGGATGCCCACATGAGTAACGCCTTCGCTGGCGACAAATACTGAGTTGCGGGGAGAAAGGGCGATGCCTTCGGGATTTATGGAACCCCAAGAGAAGGTTTCACCGTCTGCTTTTTTGAGGGATGTAACGCCGTCAACGGTAACTTTTTTCAGGCGAATATTGCCGGGGTCACTTGATGTGAGGTCGAGTCGCAGACTGTAAAATCTCGCTTCTCCGTTTTCGCTGGGGTCGTCGGAAAGAGCGTAAAAGCGATAAGCTTTGGAAGTGACTGCACTAATACCTTTGGGATCGTAGGTAATTCCTGACAAACCGCCGACTGGTACTCCTTCAAAATTCATTTTTGGCAATTCGTACTCGCCCAAAAATTCGAGGGACATTTCTGGAAAAGAGCGGTCTTTTGCAACTGCGGGAGGGGGGGCGCAAGCTGTGCAAACAGTTAAGAGAATTAGGGCTAGACTGAATAAGCGTAAAATACGCTCGCCCAGCGTCTTTAAATGCCCATAATTGCTCAGCACGGTAATTTTTATTTTGTTGCTCTTGTTCAATTGTTTACTTTTGTGCCATCTTTGTGACATAATTTATACCGTTTTGTAGATATGCAAAACTTGATGTTTCGAGAAGGAATGCCGAATCGCGGCAACCAAATTTTTAGAATGAGAAGTTCTGTACCAATTGGGTGCTTGCTTTTCCTGTGGCTGTGTGCTGGTTCTATTGCTAGCGCCCAAACTAATCCACCAGCCCTCGATCAATTTTCTCCTAATCCTCTAGAAATTACCACACCCGATCCCCTCACTCCCGCCACTGAATCTTTGAGCAGCACTCAGCGGGACGAACTGACAGCGGCTTTGGAAGAGTTAAACTTAGAAGCAGCGGCTAAACTGCAAGCTGGAGACGGCGCGGGTGCTTTTGAAATTTGGTTCCGAGAATTGCGGCTGCGGAGGTATCTGGGCCCGGCGGCGGAAATTGCTGCTTTGAGTCGGGTGGGAAGTGTTGCTTGGAGTAACAGTAAAAACCTCGAACTACAGCTTATTACTAAACGGTTGCAAGCAATTCAAAAAGAAGTCAAATCCCAAGTACCGCTTAATACTGAGTTGCTACCCGCCTTCGCTGCGGCTTTTCAGCAGGTGCGCGCTAAAGGCCCGACTGTAGAAGTTTACCAAGAAATTCTCGAAAATGCGCGCCAAAACCAAGATATATTGGCCCAAGGTCAGATTTTGAAGGCGATCGGGCTTATTCACATCAATTGGTTGAGTTACGATAAAGCTGCTCCCGTGTATGAGGAATTGGCTACTTTAATTCAGGAAAACCGCGCTTTATTTGCTGCTAATTCTGCTGTGCAAAATTCTGCTGTTGTGGCGGGAAACGGTGCGCCTCCGCAACCTGTAACCCCTCCAACTGAGGTAGATACTCTGAGACAGTTGGCCTATGTTTACCAGCAGTCGAAACAACCCCTAAAGGCGATCGCAGCTAGGGAAAAACTAGCATCAGTGTATGTCAACCTGCAAAATCCCAGCGCTATACCACCGCTCAAAATTGCGATCGCCAGCGATTATCAAACCATAGGCCAAATCAATTTAGCAGCTCAATACTATCAGGAAGCATACAATTTAGCCGTCCCCATTCAACAGTATGCCCAAGCTAGCGAAGCTTTGGATAAATTAGCTTTACTTTATCGATCGCAAAAGCAATGGGAGCCGACTTTGCGGATTTATCAAATGCAGTTGCTGTTAGAAGAGCGGGCTTACAATTTCTACGGATTGATGAACACTTACGACAATCTCGGTCAAGTTTATCAAGAGATGAAGGCTTACGATAAAGCTTTGGAATCCTATCAAAAAGGGTTGGACGTGGCTAAAAGATTGGGACACAGACAAGAGTATTTTGCTAAGAAAATTCAAAAAGTTAACAAGCAATTGCAAAGAACTTCGTAGTTGTCAGCCGACAATAATGCCAATTTGCAATGTGAGTAATTTAAATGCAGTAAGTAGGCGGGATTAAACTGAACAATGTAACAGTATGTAAACATTGCTCTGTCAGCCACGCTTAGAGCTAAGGAGACTTTACAATCGTTTACATAGTTGCGTTTTACAGCGCCTACCTACTTATTTTAGATATCTATATATCCCCTGGGTTGAATAACCCCGTTATCTATTCTGAACCATTGGTGAGAATCTATATTTCTCACGTATACTGTTCCTTTTACGGTTAAATGTTTTTGAATTCCTTCGGCTTTCATCATCTTCTGCGCTATAGTTAAGGGAACAAAGCCATCTTTGCAAAATTTTTCCCTGGTCTTATTTATGAGCTCTGCACCTTCAGCGAGAACCTTGGGTGAGAAATTTTTGCTGCACGCCAATGTCTCTGGAGTTACAATCCAATCATCTTGTTCAACCATTGATTAACTATTGTGATAAAATTACAATTATAATCTTTGCATTCAGAATGTCTTTAAATCGCTGTATCAGCAGAAATAGAAGCTTGCCTCTCCCACTCCCCAAAACCCTGGATATTGCCTACTTTTCGGCATTGCCCCTTCTATATCAAAATAGTGTGCCAGTGGTAAGTAGGTACGCAGGATTAAACTGAACCATGTAACAGTATGTAAACATTGCTCTGTCAGCCACGCTTAGGGCTAAGGAGACTTTATAATCGTTTACATAGTTGCGTTTTACAGCGCCTACCTACTTAAGGTGTGCAATGCACACCCTACCAAACTACTTTTGACGGGTAACTTTCTCGCGATATAGAATAATATACTACATCTGTTTCGTAGTAATGAGCATTTTTTTCATATTTCATGCCCACTTTCTGTATCACTCGCTGGGATGCGATATTTTCTGGCCGGGCGATCGCAACTATTCGATCCAAATTTAATATTTTAAATCCATAATTTAGACTAGCAAAAGATGCCTCTGTCACCAATCCTTGATTCCAATAAACTTTGTCTAGCGCATAGCCCAACTCAACTTCCGGTGTCTGGTCCAAAAAAGCCAGTCCGCAGCGGCCAATCATTTTACGGTCTATTTTATGTACTAAAGCCCACATTCCGAAGTTGTTTTGTTCCCAACGTTGGAGCATGGTATGAATGGCGATTTCTGTTTCTTCTCTAGTTTTAACTCCTCTCAAGTATTTCATTATTTCTGCATCACTGTAAATACGGTACAGCTCATCTAAGTCGTCTGGCCTAAATGGTCTCAGATACAATCGGGCTGTCTCTATCTCTTGCATGATGACAGTATAACCTTTAACATTAGATTATAGTACCACTTTGGCGGGCTACAAACATTTTAGTTTGGTTTCGTTCCTCAACCCAACCTACTGTTACAAGAAAACACTCTTTGTGAAACAGGCATCTTGCCTGTTACTGATATTAGTGTCAAATATTGATTCTATTTGTTACAATTATTAACTAGATATATTCTACAGTTTTTGCAATCAATGACCATTTCCTCACCAGTAGCAGATACCAAAAACAAATCCGGCCAGGAAACAGACTGGCGGTTATTCATGAGGTTGGCATCTTACGCAACCCGCAGCAAACGCTTGCTGATTATTGCGATCGCACTATTAGTACCGCTAGCAGTCTCAGGAGCTATTCAACCCATTCTCATCGGACAGGCCATTTCGGTAATTCGCTCGGAACCTACCTACGAGTTCTTGCGGGGAGTGCCTCTATCTGCTGCATTGAATATTTTGGCAGTTTTGCTCATGCTAACTATAACACTTAGATTAGCACTGCAATCACTTCAAGGCTATTTAGTCACGAAAGTAGGGCAAATAATTACTACAGATATTAGAAATGATTTGTTCGCCCACGTCACATCGCTAGCAGTGAGATTTTTCGATCGCACTCCTGTTGGTAAATTGATGACTCGCCTCACCAGCGATGTGGAAGCTTTGGGAGAGGTTTTTTCTTCAGGGGCGATCGGCATTGTCAGCGATTTATTTTCAATTTTAGTAATTGCCATTTTCATGTTTACTATGCAGTGGCAACTTGCTTTAATGTTGGTGCTGATGATGATACCAATTACCGCAGTCATAGTTTATTTCCAGTACCAATATCGCATAGCAAATTACAATACCAGAGAAGAACTTTCAGAGCTCAACGCCCAACTGCAAGAAAACTTGACTGGTATTGGCGTAGTGCAGCTATTCCGCCGCGAAAGATTCAACTCGGAATTGTTTCGCGTCACGAATAAACGGTACATTAAAGCAGTTGACAAAACTATATTTTACGACTCAGCCGTATCTGCGACATTAGAATGGATTGCTTTAGTGGCGATTGCAGCCGTTTTGTGGATGGGCGGCCAAAGGGTTTTAGCCGGTAATCTTAACTTCGGTACTCTCTCGGCATTCATTTTATTTGCTCAACGTCTCTTCGATCCGCTGCGGCAATTTGCTGAGAAATTCACTGCTATTCAAGCAGGATTTACCGCTGTCGAACGCATTAGCGATATTCTCAACGAACCGATCGAAATTAAAGATCCAACCAGCGGGAAGAAGGAAGGGCACAACACGGATTTTGACACGGATACACGGATGTTTGAAGGGAGAGGGAAGAAGGCAGAAGGAAGAGGGAAGAGGGAAGGAGAAAGAAGGGCAGGTTATTCACCGTTGTTGATAACTGGACATCCAGAGGCAACGGCTTACAACTTGTCTCCGTTCGATCGAGAATTGGCAGATAATCATCAAAATCCAGCAAGTTCAGAATATCGTTTAGTGCCTAACAATCCCAACCCCCCCAAGCTTCGGGGAGGAGAAAATGCCAAATCGCAGAATTCAGAATCGGGAGAAATCCAATTTGACAACGTGTGGTTTGCTTACAAAGAAGACGAATATGTCCTGCAAAACCTCAATTTCACCATCAAATCCGGCGAAAAAGTAGCATTAGTTGGCCCCACCGGTGCGGGAAAAAGTTCGATTATCCGTCTCCTGTGCCGCCTTTACGAACCTAGCCGAGGACGGATTCTGGTTAATCATGTGGATATTCGGGATTTGCCTCAAGCAGAGTTACGCAGGCACATAGGCGTGATTATCCAAGATGGCTTTCTATTTGCTGGTGACGTGAAGAGCAATATCAGCCTGGGAGAAAGTTACTCGATTGAGGAAATTCAAGCAGCAGCAGAAAAGACAAATGTTGCCCGTTTAATTGAACAGTTGCCTCAAGGTTATGATACGCAATTGCGGGAACGGGGCACCAATCTTTCGGGGGGACAAAAGCAATTATTAGCGTTTGCTCGTGCCGCTATTCGCAATCCCAGTATCTTAGTTCTAGACGAGGCAACTGCTAGTTTGGATGTGGGGACGGAAGCTTTAATTCAAGAAGCTCTAGAGCGTTTGATGGCGGACAGAACGGCGATAATTATTGCCCACAGGCTTTCGACTATCCGAAATGTCGATCGTATTTTAGTGCTCAAACGCGGGCAGTTAGTAGAGTCGGGCAGCCACGAAGAGTTGTTGCAGCAAGAAGGGTTGTATGCCAGTTTGTACAAGTTACAAATGCTGGGCAGTTAATATCTGAAGGAAGGCACGACACGGATTTTGACACGGATACACGGATGAATTATCGCTAAGAGGGAAAATTATCCGAATACCCAGATACCAGACTTCTTCAAGAAGTCTGGTATCTAAAAGAATCTAAAATCTAAAATCTAAAATCGGCTCACTTGCCTGAAATCATTTTCCCCAGGGTTTCCGGCAAGTGAATTATATGTTGGAAAAGCTGATTGGGGCCGATGCCAAACAATAACTGCATCGTCAGCACAATTGCTGCTAAACCAATCGCTGTCCCGATGCTGGCTTTCAATACTTTAAAAGCCCAATTAAAGACTAGCCAAGATACAAGTAACGAAGCAATTAAGATAATTATTTCTATTGGCATATAACATTTTTAACTCTATTTTAACTCTACATATAGCCTTTCGATCTCTCATATGAGGTACTCATGGGCATAGGCCTCCGTGGGCATAGGCCTCCGTGGGCATAGGGCATACCTCACTTTTTTGAGAACCGCTATAAATTAGGTATCAATACCAAAGAAACCGGGTTTTTTATCTGTGTTAAAGGCTCAATTTCTGTATTTCTGTAAAAAACCCGGTTTCTGCGTCCAAGATTACTTTACTTATTACTTTAAGCAATACTGCCGCGCTTCCGTGTTTCCTTATAAGAAATTCCGACATTCTTTAAGCCGGCTTTAATCATTTGCTGCTCTAACAAAGCGAAAAAGCGAGTTCGATCGCCCCCCGTGACTACCGCTTGATTGTGAGCTTCTGCTAGCGTCACCGGATACCCGCCGCCTTTATGTACTTGAGCCAGCATCATTCCGAATGCTAAATCTAGCTGTGCTTTATCTTGTGCTACCCATTCCGGTACTTCTATTCTAGCAATTTCTGTGCCAACGTGAACGTAACAGAAATAGACGGAATTAAGACCGTACAAATCTAAAATTCGAGCTTGGGATTTCCACAAAGGGCTTCTTTGTCCAGGTGACAGGATTGTTGCCCACAATATGGCATCCCGCAAGGGTTCAAATTCTTGACAAGGTGCTTTATCGGCGAAAGAAATTGTGGCGGCAAATCCGACGTTCGGACAATTTGTCATGCAGTCTGGTACTTCGTGGGTGCAAGCTTCAAACCGCAAAAAAGATAAGCTTTCGGTGCTGCGAGAAGCGCTTAAGTATCCTAACAGCGGAATTCCTGCTAAACGCAACTTGTCCCAAGATTCTAAAATTGGCAGCAAAATTTGATCGCGCGCTTCGCTGGGTAACTGTTCCAAAAACCAATAAATCAGGGAACCGTCTACCATTGCTAAAGCTGGCGCGGGCAATTTATTGTCGTTAACTTTTGCCCAATTGCAGCCCATTTCTGCTAAGGCAATTGCTTCGGAAACTGCCCGCCGATATCCCATCCATTCTTCGGTTCTAATTCCCCACTGTCGCGAACCGTACAAGTCTTCGGGTTTGTAGAAAACCTCGGGTACGCTGTCTAAAACTGGGTGGCGGCTTTGCCCGTAGTGCAGCATGACTGTGCCGACGTTTAGCAGGTAGCAGTAGGCTATTTCGTGATGGTTGGGGGAAATTTGCGATCCGTCTGTGGCAAAGACTGTGTGAGCGGCGGGGGGTGCGGTGATGTAGCTGCGATCGTCTAAGGGTTCGATCGGCGTGGCAGCATTGAATAAAGTGCGATCGCGCCAACTCTCTTGCAATTCCACCAATTTTTCCTGTTCCGCAGCAGCCTTTACCAGCAAATTCTGAGCCACTTCCAAACGCTGGCGAGCGGCAGCCGCTTCCACATTCAAATGTTGGCTCATTCCCTGCATTGCCTTGGCTGCTTTAGTTAAATCGAGCATGGGTTTTAAGTCTCAATATTAGAAAGCTTTGAAGCTGAGAAATTATCAAAACACTTTTCATTTTTTTGGTGCCGAAGCTTGTTTTTTTGTCACACACGCGGTTTGATCAACTAAAATACTTCGTACCCGCCCCCAGAAATAGTAAAAAAACCGGGTTTTTGAGGTCAAGAGTACCTGAAAAAAAAACCTTTTTTTTTGTCGAGATCCTTGCTTTTTTGAGGAATTTCTGTTATATTTATCTTATAATGGGATGGTTGCAAAAATATTATTTTTGCAACCATCCCATTATATTAAAATACCATGTCTACGCTGCAAAAGTCAACAAAAAAGATGTAAATTTTTGTTGTTTTTTTTGACTCTGAACAGCGAAAAAAATTACCACTGTAAACCAATCTAACATCAACAGTCGATCGGCAGCCAATCGGCAAAATCTCCGGCAAACTGGGACAGAGAAAGCAATTGCACTGGTGGATTTTGAGCCACAGATTCCCGTTCTGGCAAAGTATTGTAACCCCAATCAGCCAAAAATAACATCACCTGAGATAAATCCGGCTGCTGCTTCACCGACAGCAAAGTTTTTAACCTGTCTTCCACAAACCAAATAGTCGAATCTTTGCCAGACGCGGCCAAAAATTCCCGCAAAATTTGGTGTTTCGGCTTGTTGTATTCCTTACCAAAAATCAACTCCGGCGGCATTTGTACGCCTGCTAGTTGCAAAAGTTCCCGCACAAAACGGCCTTCCTTGGTAGTGACGATCGCCACTTTCACCGAACTCTCCTGCAACGAGTGCAAGCGATCGGCAACCCCTGGATAAAAGCGGTGCAAAGACAGCCACCCAGATAAATCCTCAGCAATCCAATTATCGCGCAATCCGTCTAACATAGCGCCTACAGACTGCGCTTTCAAATTATTTTCGGTCAATAAATGCGGTACTATATTGGGCCACTCTAGCAAAATTTGCTCTGGGGAAATTCCTGTCAGCAGTGCGCGGATTAGCAGCGGCATTTCCCAACCAGTTTCGATGGCGGGCCGCACTCGGTAAAAACTCAAAGCTAAATCTGGTTCTGGCACTGTTTCGACTGGTTTCCAAATTTGACAGTAGGTACGCCAAGCGGTTTGAAAATATTCGATTAGTCCGTCACAAATCACACCGTCAAAATCAAGAGCTAGAATTGTCGGAAAGTTATTAGCCATCAATCGATTTTAGATTTTAGATTTTAGATTTTGGATTGAAGAATTGGAGAATTGAAGAAAGCGATCTCACTGATGAATCCTGGGACTGGTTATCGGATACTATGTTTGGGTTGTGCCAGGATAAAGACGGGGGCTTGTACCCTGGCTGCTTTCGGTCACTGGATTGAAGCATTGAAGCATTGACTGTGCAAACAATCAGCAATGATTGGTGAAGAGTGGTTATTAAAAAGACTGAACTAGCGGTTGATCTGCGATCGATTCTAGTCCTTGGGACTCCAACAATTGCGTCCACTCGGTTGTCAGCCGCGAATCATCGGGTGCGAGGCGCCGCATTTCGGCCAGAGTAGCAAGAGTCTCGTACCAAATCCCATTTTTAGCATAAGCAATCACCTTAGCCATAGGGTCGGGATTTGCCAAATCGTTCTTGAGAGTTGCCTGGGGTTCAATTCGCTGCATCCATCCTTTAACAATATAATCTCCTGAACGCTCCAGAGGATCGCAGGCTAGTGCAAACGACCACACATATCGCTTACCAACCTCAATATTTTTTGTCTTGTCTTTCTCAGAAAGGCTAACTCCAACAATTCCGGCTTTGTCATTTTTTAAAGTAGTTTCGTAAACTACTTCGGATTCATCTGCGTTTAGCAAAATAAACTCTACTTGAGCTGCCGGTTGAGAAACATATACAAAAAATGTTGGCGACTCTGTTAGCGTTAAGCCAATATTACTTTCAGGTACCAAGGGAGTAATGAATAAACCATCCCGTAACTTACAGCCTCGATGCGTCCCCCCTTGCCGGTTGTCGGGGGCTGTTACATCGGGAGGTTTGAAATTAACATTCTGACTGAGGAGAATGGGTGCAGGCACAGCCTGTATCGGTGTCAGCAAACTGGGGAGAGTAACGGCGATCGTCAATACAGTCATCACCAGTGCAGTAAAATGTATAAAACGTTTCATTTTTCCACCCACTTGTAAAAATATTTATAGAGCGCATTTCTAAAGGTTAACCCGGAGTTTTAGCCCCGGGCGCGATCGAGTAAATGGGTCAATTTTCACATCGCCATCGGCAGATCGACCAAACTTCAACAAATAGCGAGATTTAAAGAGGCGCAACCAGTGGTTGAGTTGCAACAGATTCCAGTCCTTGGGACTGCAATAATTGCGTCCACTTGGCTGTCAGCTTCACATCCCCCGGTGTCTGGCGCCGCATTTGGGCTAAAGTAGCGAGAGTTTCGTACCAAATCCCATTTTGAGCATAAACGTTAAGCCTAGTCATGGGGTCGGGATTTGCCAAATCGCTCTTGAGAGTTGCCTGCGGTTCAATGCGCTGCACGAAGCCTTTAACAACTAAATCTGCCGATCGGTCTTCCGGGTCGCAAACCATCGAAAATGACCATACGTATCGCTTGCCAACTTCAAGGGATTTGTTGTTGTCCACGGTAGCAGGAATACTAACTCCTACAATCCCGGATTTGTCAAGTTTAAAGGTTTTTTCGTAGACTACTTTGTCTTCGTTTTCGTTGAGCAAAGTAAACTCTATTTCGGGCGAGGTGTTAGGAATATAGACAAAAATTGTGGGAGAATCTGTTAGGGTTAAACCGATATTAGTTGGAGGCACTAAAGGAGTAAGAGATACACCCGCTGGACAAAGCTTGTTGCCGCGATGTGTCCCTCCTTGTCGGTTGGCGGGGGCTGTTACGTCGGGAGGCTGGAAATTAAAATTTTGACTCAGCAGAAGCGGCTGGGATTGTGCACGCATCGGTGCAAGTGAACTGGGGACGGTAGCTGCGATCGCAGATACGGCGACAGCAAGTGTAGCCCGATGTAGAAAACGTTTCATTTTGTTGTACCTTTCAGTATAATTGCAAACACAGGCATTCGCTGATGGCGACAAATATTTTTGAGATGCTAGTCGAGGGCGCAGATACACAATTTCAACCTTTACATATCATCAATAACATTTATTAATTCGATCGGCAAGTGGATTCTCCGTCCGAAAAATCAGGTTGCCTAGGTTGCCAGTATCATTGAATACAGTTGCTCGCTACGTAAGGTAAATTTTTGTAACAAAGTTCTCGGAGTTTCCGAGTGTTCTAAGATGGAGGAAGTCTCCAGCAGGGGGAAATGTGAAACAACTGCTGTTCCAGAAACGAGTCAAACTTTTATGCTGGGATAATGAGTAAAATATCTAACAAAATTCGATCGGCAGCGACTCAAGTGAGTCAAAGGTATAAACCATCACTAGCATTGGCTAAGTCTGTATTAATTGCCAGCGTGGCAGTAACATTATCCTTGATGGGGGCCAGACAGCTAGGAATACTCGAACCAGTAGAATTAAGCGCTTACGACCAAATGGTGAGGTGGCGTCCCGATGAACAGCCAGACTCGCGTTTGCTAGTTGTGGGGATTACCGAAGCAGACATTCAAAAACTGAAACAGTGGCCAATATCCGATCGCAAAATAGCTGAAATCTTACAAAAACTCGACAAAATGCAGCCTGCAGTCATCGGTTTAGATGTACTGCGAGACGTACCTTTAGGAGACGGGCGCGAGGAATTAACTAAACTTTTACAAAAAAGCGATCGAATTATCGGGGTATGTTTAGTCACCGACGGAAGCCCGGACAATCCCGGTTCTCCGCCTGCGCCGGGGCTGCCAAAAAACCGGGTGGGATTTGCCGATTTCGGAGTCGATCCGGGTGGCATACTCCGCAGGGCTTTATTATTTATGAAACCGCCGAAAATTGACGGCAACTCCTCGGCCCAAAAACATCTTTGCAATGACAATTCTCAAGTTTTAGCTTCCTTCAACATCCAGCTAGCACTCCGCTACCTCCAAGGGCAAAAAATCTCTCCCAAACTTGCACCCGATCAATCTTTATGGCTGGGAAAAACCCAATTAAAACAACTAGCAAGCAATGACGGAGGATACAAAAATGCCGATGTCAGGGGATATCAAATATTAATTAACTATCGTTCCAAGCAGCAAGTCGCAAACCAAGTCAGAATTACGGATGTTTTAGAAGGGAAAGTAGACCCGAATTTAGTTAAAGATAAAATAGTTCTCATCGGTTACACCACAGAAACCGTTAAAGATTTATTTTATACTCCTTACAGTGGGCGACAGCAAAAAAACCAATTCATGCCTGGTATCGTGGCACACGCACAAGTAGTCAGCCAAATTTTGAGTACAGTTTTAGACAACAGACCGATGTTTTGGTTTTGGCCGGAATGGGCAGAAATCCTGTGGATTTCGGGATGGTCAATTGTGGGAGGAACCTTGGCATCGCGGATGGCTCACCCAGCGAAGTTGACAGTGACATTCGCAGCACTGCTGTCCGGGTGCTGCGCGATTAGTTTTGGGATTTTTCTGTTGGGAGGGTGGGTGCCTGTAGCAGCGCCAGCCTTAGCATTAATCTTAACTGGCGGTAGCATTGTATCAGCAGAGAGATTTAATAAAGCCGGATACGGGAAAGCAATTAGCGATCGAGTAAAACAAGTCTTCAAAATCGAAATAGACCAAGCCAAAAAAGAACAGCAAGTCGCAGAAATCACAGAATCTGATTTCTTTAAAGAATTGCAGCAAAAGAAAGATAAACTGAGGATTAGCAAACAAGAAACCTCTGAAAAAAAACTTTCCGAACCCCAAGAAATAATTGCCATTACCCCAGATATTCCCAATGTCGAAAGTCAGACAGACGAATATCTAGCTCAGTTGCAGGAAAAATCCCAACACCAGAAGCAGCGCGCCGCCGTGACTGAATCGGAAAGCGCCTCTCCAACGGGTGTCCCGATAGGTAGCGGTTGTGGTGCTAGTTCCGCCGAAACTAAACCTGATGACGAGTTCAGCGATTTGCAAGCCAAAGCCAAACAGATGCGGCAGCGCAGGGGCGCAGAAAAGAGGATAAAAGATGAAAAAAGTGATAGTTTAACTGACAAGGAGGATTTGGGGGCAAAGGAAGAATGACAGGCAACTCGACTGCATCGAGAATTGCATCATAATTAATTCTCGCCGTTTCTTACGCTCATACGCAGATCATGTCCAAAATCATCTCTGTCCACTCTTACCGGGGCGGAACTGGCAAATCGAACACGACAGCAAACCTGGCATCTATTATCGCTCGCAGCGGAAATCGGGTCGCCATTGTGGACACAGACATTCAATCACCGGGGATTCACGTGCTGTTCGGTTTCAGCGAGAGCAACATGGATCGCTGCCTGAACGATTACCTGTGGGGCCGCTGTCCGATCGCGGATACGGCCTACAATGTGAGTTCGCTGCTGCCAAAATTAGCCAGTAACGGCAACCTCTACCTGATTCCTTCGAGCATTAAAGCAGGGGAGATAGCGCGAGTTTTGCGGGAAGGCTACGACGTGGGACTGCTTACCGACGGCTTTCAAGAACTGATCGAGGTTTTGAACTTAGACTACCTATTTATCGACACGCACCCGGGACTGAACGAAGAAACCCTCCTCAGCATTACCATTTCCGACATCCTGCTGCTGATTCTGCGTCCGGATCAGCAAGATTTTCAGGGAACGGCTGTCACGGTAGATGTGGCCCGCAAATTAGAAGTTCCCAAGATTTTGATGACGATTAACAAAGCCCCAGAATCGCTGGATTTCGAGGATTTGAAGCAGCAAGTAGAGAGTATCTACAACATCCCAGTGGCAGGGGTACTGCCCCACAGCGACAAGATGATGCTGCTCGCCAGCAAGGGGGTGTTTGCGCTGCACTTCCCTAACGACCCTCTAACTAAGGTGGTGGAAGGGATTGCCAAACAGATTGTGGGATAATTGGTGCTGCGAATGCCGAGATCCCGCCCAGGAGTTTCGCTTTCGCTCTCCATTCCTGCGGAGCCATGTCCTCCTGCGTATCCAGAATATTTGGCTAAAGAGTCAGGAGAATGGCGACAAAATGAGATACAAATAGATTATGAGAATTTGTTAAAAAACTTTAGGAGGAGAACTCATGGATTTTGACTTCCGCATACTAATAGTATTGATGCCCGTATTGTTAGCGGGCGGCTGGGCTGCTTACAACGTCGGTGCTATAGCTCTCAAACAAGTACAGAAAATGTTGAACAAGCAAGCATGAACTAAGCATTATCACCAGTAATTTCGCAGCCGGCTGTTTTTTGAGATACAAAACAGCCGGCTGATTTGTGCATGGGATCTGCTTAAGTGATGGCTGATTCTTGGCGGGCAATTTACGACTGCAGAGAGAGGGGGCAAAAACCCAAGAAAAGTTACATTTAAAGATTAGGGAGAAACCGGGTACGCTCAAGCAAAATACTTTGTTGCAGCAAACGAGCCTGGGTAAAAAAACCTAGTTGCAAAAGCAGGGCGATCGTGTAATTTCTGATTTTGATGTTTTGAACTTTACTCAGGATTTATGAGTAGAGTGCCCTAAAAATATTTGGTAAGCACGTTATCGCAGAAAATATGAGACAATCACAAAAGTATTTGCCCTAAGAATCCCCCTAAAAACTACGAAGTTTAACTTGTAGGGAATATCGGTCAAATTGTCAATGTTAAATTCCTATATCTTGAGATAGATTATGCTTTTTCCCCGATCGAGCGGCATGCTAGTCCACCCCACGTCCTTTCCCAGTCGATTTGGCATTGGAGACATGGGAATAGAAGCATATCGCTTTATTGACTTTTTAGTAGAGAGCGACCAGCAATACTGGCAGGTATTGCCGCTGGGGCCGACAGGATACGGCAATTCTCCTTATTCCTGCTATTCAGCAATGGCGGGAAATCCGCTGCTGATCAACCCAGAACTGCTGCGGGACGAGCAATTGCTCGCCGATGAAGATTTCGCTAATTTACCAGAATTTCCGCTGGATTATGTAGACTTCGATCGGGCGATCGCCCTGAAAGTGCCTTTGCTCAAAAAAGCTTGCGAAAACTTCAAAGCCAAAGCATCCCCGATCCAGCAAAAAGAATTCTCAGGTTTTTGCGAAAGCAAAGAGAATTGGCTGGAAGATTACGCCTTATTTATGGCACTAAAAGATCACTTTGGCGGTGTTAGCTGGAACAATTGGGAACCCGAAATTGCCCGTCGAGAACCCAAGTCCCTAGAGAAATGGCGCCAGCAGCTAAATGCTGAGATTTATTACTACAAATACGTCCAGTTTGAGTTTTTTCGCCAGTGGACGGAGTTGAAACGCTATGCTAACCTGCGGGACATTAAAATTATTGGCGATATTCCGATTTATGTAGCTCACGACAGCGCGGATGTATGGTCTCATCCAGAAATATTTTGCTTGGATGAAGCCACCGGAGAACCAGCTTTAATGGCGGGAGTTCCCCCTGATTACTTCAGCAATACAGGTCAATTGTGGGGCAACCCGGTATACAATTGGGAGAATTTGCAAGCAAATAATTTTGAGTGGTGGGTGCAGCGTTTTGAAGCGATTTTCGCTTATGTAGACGTAACTCGGATCGACCACTTTCGAGGATTTGACGCTTACTGGGCGGTGAAGCGCGGACAAGAAACTGCGATCGAGGGAGAGTGGATTAAAGCGCCGGGCACAGCTTTATTGGATCTAATTAACGAGAAGTTTGGCAACTTGCCGATTATCGCTGAAGATTTAGGGGTAATTACTCCAGAAGTGGAAGCTTTGCGCGATCGATACGAGTTTCCAGGAATGAAGATTTTGCAGTTTGCTTTTGGCGCGGGCCCGGGCGATCCTTTTTTGCCTTTCAATTACGATCGCAACTGCGTAGTTTACACCGGCACCCACGACAACGACACGACTGTCGGCTGGTTCAATCAACTGCAAAACTACGAAAGAGATGAGGTTTTGCGTTATTTGGGCTGCATCGATCCCCAAGGAATTCACTGGTCTTTAATCCGCATGGGCTGGATTTCTATTGCTAATATGGCAATTGTGCCGTTTCAAGATTTGTTGGGTTTAGATACTGACGCGCGGATGAATTTTCCGGGGAAACCAGAGGGAAATTGGGGATGGCGGTATCGGCCCGAAGCTTTGAATTGGGAAGTGCGCGATCGGCTCAAAACCATGACTTACATCTCCGGCCGCGCTCCTAATAAACATTGATTATCGCGAAGGGGTAATTGGTAATTGTTAATGGGTAATATCCAATCTGTTAGCATCGGAATTATTCCTATCTCTATACTCTTAATCTGCGTGAATCAGCGTCAATCCCTTGTCATCTGCGGTTCAGAAATTCTCTTTTTTTGACCGCAGATACAGGCAGATGCAACACAGATTAACGCAGATGAATTCTATCAATTCCGGTTGCACCATCCGTGATTGTTGACCGAAAGCATCCAGGCTACAAGCCCCCGGATTCATCCGTCCAGAAATAAAAAACCTGTATCCCATGAAACTTGCCCCCCGAATTTATCCGTGGGGTCAATGCTTCAATTCTAAAATCTAAAATCTCAAATCTAAAATCGATTGACTGTTGACTGGATTTGACTATTCCGATGCAACCGGGTTTGATAGAATGGGTAATTGGTAATTGATAATGAGTGCATCAAGACGGACATTCTAATTAAACTCTGTGGACTGCCCGCTATTACCTATTACCCATTAACAATTACTAATTACCAATTAACACTCAACCTTCATTCTTGGGCGGTGCTGAAGGCTTGAGTTCGTTTGCTTTAAAAACAACTTGTTTGGCGACTCCAGGATCTCCGAGTGGTTCGGCTTGTCCGTTATTAACAGCAACCATTACCCCGCCGGCGTTACCTGCTACCACTACTAATTGCTTTTGAGCCCCCCAGGTGCGAACAGTCCCGGTCGGCAAAGTTCCCTCAAACTCTGTTTTACCATCGACTTCAACCTGCATCCACGATTCTGCTTTAAAAGTGACGTTAACCATCACTGGTTTATTGCCAGATTTATTTAAATTTTGACCAGTTCTTACTGCTTCGACAGCCTCGTAACTATCCGGTTTCTGAGTTTGTGAGGCTCTTGATGCCTCAGCAGCTAAACGAGCTTGTTCTTGCTGCCCAAGGGCTAGTTCTTCGGCTCCCGCACCGTTTTTTGCGGTAACAGAACCGCTCATCAACTGAGATAAGACATTGACCGAACAGATAATTAGAAATGTGTAAAAGAGGTAGAGGTGCATCGGCCGCAACTGAGGCCCATCTTGCCAGGATAGCTTGGTTCTCGATCGGGGTGGCGGTTCGATCGGGAAAAAGTCGGCAAACTGAGTTCCGTCCAAACCCATTGCTTCAGCGTAGCGCTTGATCAAACCCTGAGTGTAGACGGGTTCAGGAAGTTGGTCGAGTTGACCGTCCTCGATTGCTTGTAGCAGATTCCGCCGAATCATTGTTACCACGGCTACTTTGTCCAAACAAATCGACTGCTGTTCGCGGTACTGACGGAGTTGAGTTCCAATTTCCGCTAGCTTCTTCTGAGCTGTTTCTGGCTCTTGGGGGTGTCGTTTCTGCTTAGTTGTTTTGAAGAATAAAAACAATAAATTCTTTGTCATATGCTGTGCTCCTGGGAATTTACTGGCACGCTTATTGATGTTAGGTTGACTAGATTCCATAAATAAATAATTTCCGCATCTTCTAGGGGTCGGCAGCCGCCTGGTGGCAATATTGGCGAACCAGGCCGCTGCAATTGAATCGGGCCAATGGCTGTGCGGTGCAGGCGCACCACGGGATATCCCAAGATATCGGCTGTTCGCCGAATCTGTCGGTTTCTGCCTTCTGATAGAATGACTTCTAACAGAGTTTGGTCTTGCGCGCGATCGAGAACTTTAACTTTCGCGGGCAAAGTTTTTCGGCCGGACAAGATGATGCCCTGACGCCACGTTTGTAGTATGGGTTCCGGGGGATCGCCGCTCACCCAAACCTGATAAGTTTTGGCGATCGAGTGACGCGGATGGGTCAAACAAAATGTCAGCTTACCATCATTGGTGAGCAAGAGGGCGCCGGTGGAATCTGCATCTAAGCGTCCTACGGGGTGGATGCCTTGACCGGATCGCAGTTGTGGTGGCAGCAAGTCGAGAACTTTCGATCGGGCCCTTGGATCGCTGCAAGTAGAAACTACGCCGGCCGGTTTGTTGAGCAACAGATAGACCTGTGCAGGTCGATCCGTTGGTTTCACCGGGACTCCATCGACTTGGATAAGATCGCGATCGGGATTCGCTTTTTCTCCTAAGCGAACAATATTGCCATTAACTCGGACTCGTCCAGCTACAATCATCTGTTCTGCAAGACGACGAGAGGCAATGCCCCACTGGGCGAGGATTTTTTGCAGCCTTTCATCAGACATGACGGGAGTGTGGAAATCCCCAACGAACCAGCGGTGGGGAGGAAACACGACACGGTTAATTGATTAACCGTACTAGCAATGCTCAATTCCTGATTGGGAATAAATTATAATGCTGACCAATTATTACAGGACGCCCAGCAAGAGTGCAGATTGTCCTTGTGCCCGGTGCAGATTGTCCTGATGGCATTACCCTGAATGCTGTGCAAAAACTACGACGAAAAGACTCGCGGCAGGCACAGGTTTGCACCGTTGGTTTGCGGCTGGTTTGAAAGGTGTGGGTCAGACCCGACCATAAACCAACACTACCATAAATCCCGTACTCCTGGTTAAATTTATACGTTCGATCGCGAATTTTTCATCGGGATCGCACAACTCGTGAACTACCCAAAGATCCCAAGGGGAGAAAGGTGAGAATTTTTCTGCTTCTGGCGTGGCTGATGCCAGATTTCTGCTTGATTTTGGAGTTAATCGGACTTGTGTTCATCAACCCGGTTTCTAAGGAAAATCAGAGGTTGACGGCGATAGATATATGAATAAACCGGGTTTTTGAGGCCGGATGCACAAGCCCTAGTTAAATTTCTGTGCTTGAATATTAAGGTTTATATTCTGAAATCGTTTATGACTGTCGATCGAAACTCTCTTCAATTTGACAATAGAGATGCCGCTGCTGGCTCTGGTGGGACGGTTAATCTCGACCTTGAGCCGGGGAGACCTTCGCCGAGTCAAGGCAGCCGGATCGCGAGCGCGGTGCTGTCTCCGGCGGTAAAGTTGTGGCTGCGATCGCAAGTTCAGCACGTGGACGAGTTGAAGGTGAAAATTGAGGGGAGCGATCGACAAATCTTCAGCGGTGCGATCCCCAAAGTCACGGCTGCCGCTCGGGGTGCTGTGTATAAAGGACTACACCTAACTGAAGTTGCCATAGAGGGCTGTGGCATTCGCATCAACCTCGGTCAAGCTCTCAAAGGCCAACCCCTGCGCCTCCTGGAATCCGTTCCCGTGGCAGGCGTTTTGAGGGTCAGCCAAGCGGATTTGAATGCGTCGCTGAAAGCGCCTTTGCTGGCTGATGCTTTGAGCGAATTTTTGCTGCCTATGCTGCCACTGACAAATAGGGAAAAGTTGCTGAAGTTGCAAAATTCGCAGATCGCAATTGAAGCGGGTTTGTTAACGCTGTCGGCGGCAATTTTGCGCGCTGGCGGTACGCAAATTCCTTTTGTATTGCGGACTGGTTTGCGGATAGCCAGCGGTCGCGAATTGATGTTTGAATCACCAGAAATCGAACTCGATGGAGAATTAAAGAGCAGTGATTTCAATGGTTTTAAAATTGATTTTGGGCCGGAAGTTGAGATTGAAGAATTGATTTTGAGTCCGGGGGAGATTGTTTGTCGGGGGGGAATTAGAGTTTTGCCTTAGTTAGTTCACTGTTGACTGTTGACTGTTGACTGTTGACTGTTGACTGTTGACTGTTGACTGTTGACTGTTGACTGTTGACTGTTG
>NZ_JAUBPT010000365.1:0-1099 GCF_036700905.1 Microcoleus sp. S13_C3
TACCTGCTCAATGCCATAGGAGAAATCCCTGGTAAAGAGCTAATCAAACAGTGGCTAAAAGCAGGATATGTAGAGGCAGAAATATTCCACGATACCGAAAGCGGAACGCCACAGGGAGGGATTATTTCTCCCTTATTGGCAAACATAGCCCTCGACGGAATGGAAAAATTCCTAAGTCAATATAAAAAGACGAAGGAATACAAATATACCGACTCAAAAGGTAGAAAAAGAACAGAGAGGGAACACAAACCCAAATATGGGTTTGTTCGCTACGCTGATGACTTCATCATCACCGCAGAAAATCGTGAGGATTTGGAAGCCATTAAACCCATCCTAGAAGAATGGCTAAATCAGAGGGGTTTAAAACTTAATGCGGATAAAACCCAAATCACTCATATTAATGATGGCTTCAATTTCTTAGGGTTCAATGTCCGACATTACAAGGGTAAATGCTTAATTAAACCGCAAAAAGAAAAGGTCAAAGAATTCCTGTCTGGAATTCAACAATGGCTGAATCAACACAAAACGGTAAAAGCAACGGCAGTTATCCAGCACCTTAGCCCAATCATTAGAGGATGGGGGAACTACTACAAGCACAAGGTCAGTAAGGAGACGTTTTCTTACGTAGACTACCGAATATGGCAAATGCTGTGGAAGTGGTCGCTAAGAAGACACCCGAAAAAGGGGAAAGGTTGGGTAGCCCAAAAATACTTCAGAACAATCAACGGGACGAAGTGGAACTTTGCCCAACCCTTCTTGAACAGACATGGTAGGGAAACATTAATAACCCTGCCGAAGCTGGCATACATCCCCATAGTACGCCATGTCAAAGTCAAAGACACGGCATCTCCCGACGACCCAACACTCACCAAATACTGGCAAGACCGCCAATCCAAATACGGGAAATCGTACTGGGCAAAAGGCTCAAAACTCTATAACGTAGCGGTTAACCAAAATTGGAAATGTCCAGTATGCGGTGAACACTTGTTCAATGGAGAAGAACTGCACACTCATCACAAAAATAGGGTGGTAGATGGAGGAACAGACAAGGCCCAAAACCTTGTTCACCTTCACAAAGCCTGTCACAAGCACATACATA
>NZ_JAUBPT010000078.1:0-38286 GCF_036700905.1 Microcoleus sp. S13_C3
CCCCATGCCCCATGCCCCATGCCCCATGCCCCATGCCCCATGCCCCATGCCCCATGCCCCATGCCCCATGCCCCATGACTATTGACTGCTGATAACTTTGATGATTCTTTCACCTGGATTGAGGTCAAAAACTCGATCGCCCGCAGCATCTTTCCCCCAAAAAGCTATAGCATCAATAGTCGATCGCAGCAGGCGGCCAGAATTAGTAAAAAGTTTGACATCCGTACCCGGAACAGCCTGCAGCAAGCCAACTAAAGCATCTTTAGGCTCTGAGAAACGAAAAGCTTGAGTGCCAATTTCGCCCCTGTTAGTAAGTCTGACAGAACCTGCAGGCATTCGTTTTGCCCAACCCAACTCGGAAAATAGCACCAGACTGTCGTCCGGGTAGAGAGTGATGCAACCCACCAACTGTTCCTGCTTCCGCAACCTGGTTACTTGTGAACCCTGGGCCGCGCGGCCCATTGGCGGCAGTTGTTCATCATCAATCTCAAACCGGAGGACTCTGCCTCCTGAAGTTGCGATCGCCACTTGCTCGCCGACTTTACCCAGACTCGCACAGCGCAGCCGATCGTCCTCCTTGAGTTTAACAACAGTAACGCCACGATTAGTCAAATCAGCAAATTCCTGCATCGGCAAGCGCTTAATTTTCCCTTGCTGAGTCAGAGTTACTAAATCTGCAGCTTCCGAATTTTCCGGCAAAATAAAGTGTGCGACTGTGATTTCCGACAAAGCGCGACCGGCACTTTCTTTGGTAGCACTCGGCGACAACAAACTAACGATCGGCGTTCCCCGGTCTTTGGCGCTACTACTAGGAATATCGGCCACTTTCAGCGGGTAAGCTTTGCCGTTAGGAGTTAAGACGACCAAAGTGCGATCGGTTTTCGTCAGATTTGCCGTCACAATAAAATCTTCATTTTTTTCTAAAGCTGAAACCGATTTTTCGCGACTTTTCGAGCGTGGTTTTTCCCCAGGCGGCAAGCGCCGCACGTACTGCTTGTGCGAAAATTCAACTATAGTTTCCTCTGCCTCTAGAACGGGCAATAAGTTAGGCTGAATCGTTGCCGGCGACAACTGCTTCACCCCAGAATTTTTCTTGCCAGAAAATTGTGATTCGGCGTTTGCTGCGCGTGCAGTTCCATTGGCGAATTTAGTGCGGCGGGGGTCAGCGTACTTGCGTTTGAGCGATCGAAATTCCTTCTTTAAAGCCTTCAAAAGTTCGCGCCTGTCGCTCAACAACCGCTGCAATTCTTGAATATTAGCCATCAACTCATCAAACTCAGACTGCAAATTTTGCCTTTCCAAACCAGTCAGCCTACGCATAGGCATCGCCAAAATCGCATCAGCTTGACTTTCGCTCAAATTGAGGCGAACTTGGAAAGTTTGCTTAGCAGTAGAGCCGTCAGGAGAATTTCTGAGAATGTCGATCGCTGTATCGAGATTTGTCAAAGCCAACATTAAGCCTTGGACAATATGACAGCGGCGTTCTGCAGCTTGCAACTCGTAATTGTAGCGGCGGGTAAGAGTCACTTCCCGGAAATCCAGAAATTCCTGCAACAATTGTCTGAGCGTCAACTGTCGCGGTTGACCGTTGACAATTGCCAGCAAAATCGCGCCAAAATTTGTTTGCAGGTCAGTTTGCTGGTAAAGGCGAGCGAGAACCGCTTCTGGGGTAAATTCCCGCTTGAGTTCAATCACCACTCGAATCCCTTCGCGATCGCTCTCGTCACGCAAATCAGAAATACCGTCGAGGCGGCCAGCATTGACCAACTCCGCCACCTTTTCAATCCAAGCCGCCTTATTTACCTGAAACGGAAACTCCGTCACCACGATCGCCGTTTTAGTACGCACCTTGCGATTACCTGGCACCTCTTCCACCCCGGCCACACCCCTGACCGCAATGCTGCCTCGACCCTTAGTGTAGGCGTCAACAATGCCCTCTGTAGCGACGATTTCCCCTCCGGTTGGAAAATCCGGGCCTGGAATCAGTTCTATCAACTTCTCGTCGGATAGTTCCGGGTTTTCAATCAAAGCAATTAAACCGTCTACCACCTCCCCCAAATTGTGCGGCGGGATATTAGTTGCCATGCCCACAGCAATGCCCGTACAGCCGTTGAGTAACAGAAACGGCAACTGAGCAGGCAGCGCCGTCGGTTCCTGCTGGGAACTGTCAAAGTTAGCAGTAAAATCAACAGTTGCATCGCCGACTTGGGTTAGCATAGCTTCGTGGGCGATCGGTGCTAGCCTCGTTTCCGTATAGCGCATAGCAGCCGCCGGATCATTGTCCACCGAACCGAAATTGCCGTGACCCGCCAGTAAAGGATAGCGGCTCGAAAACTCCTGAACCATGCGTACCAGAGCGTCGTAAACCGATTGGTCGCCGTGGGGGTGATATTTTCCCAAAACATCTCCAACTACCCTGGCGCACTTACGGTAAGGTCGGTCTGGCGTCAGACCGAGTTCGTGCATCGCATATAAAATTCGACGGTGAACAGGTTTTAAACCGTCGCGGACATCAGGCAAAGCTCGCCCGACGATCACACTCATGGCATATTCGAGGTACGATTGCTGCATCTCGGCGTGCAGAGGCGTAGAAATTACTTGCCCGGAAAGTAGGTTGAGTTGTTTAGCCATGAGTCCTTGTGTCCGTTAATTCCTGAGTGAAAACAGCCTCTGTCAATAATGCCGAGGTTCCCTGTCTCGATTTAAAAGCGTTTGCAGCAGGCGAACCGAAAGTTCGACCCAACCGCCCAGTTGAAGAATAAAAATAAACTTAACTTGTGAAAGCAGAATCAGAGTCCCGAAGACGGGCCACACTGGCCTCTTACTCTCCACTCTTACCCTAACCTCTATGTTGCCTTCATTTGTGTCTACCTGTCTATTTACCTTCTGCCGTGAGAAGGTTGATTCACAGGAGAACACGGAATGCCAGAAACTCAGAACGTAGTGAGGCTGTAGCTCTTCCTAGGAAAGCATCACGAGGGACTTGAGTCCCCGTCAATCCATGATAGAATTTAATTGCAATTAGGAATAACCATCTACACGAAGAAATATTATATTCAGGAGAAACCCCAGATTGATCTCGTCTCGGTATAGTCGTAGCTTGGATCAAGCAGCAATGGTAGACGATCGAGCTTACCGTATTTTGGCAAGCGTGATGGACTCCGAAAGTATTAAAAAAGAAAAGTAAGCGGAATTGGAATACCTCTGGTACTGGTACTTGTTCTGATCGTGTAGAGGCGACTGGACTGTCAGTAACCCCGGTCTAAAGACACGGGGCTTGCAAGAGAAATCTGGCAAGCCGTACTGACCAGACTAAGGCTTAATTGCCTACGTTTTGAGAGTCACGACACCCTGTGGATGTGTAGCTAGTCCCCTGCTCTGTCATCTGCAATTAAACAGTTCTAAGGTCACTGGAACAGTGTTGCAGGTCTAACAAGCTCTCGAAACATTGTCGAAGCTAACATTACCCCATTCATGGGAGGCACAACCAGTGCAAAATACTATGCGTACAGGATTGGAAGATTGGAAGCGGTAATTGTCGCGTTGAAAGTGCAATACAAAAGTACACTCCCGTTAACCAATCCCAAGGCGGTAGTAAATCAAAAATATAAAGCCGTGCTTCTAGCACTGGGTTTCTACCCATTTTTTCTGATGAGGGAAGTCCAAGTTTTGGGCTTATTCAACCATAGAGCGTGGCCCTGACTCGCTGAGAGTGTCAAAAATGCCGATATTGATGAATTCATCAGTCAAAAGCTCTCCTGGCGATATCTCCTAGTCTGACATCCCCTTGATGAACGCAAGCGTCGATATTTTCAGCCGTTTTGAGGGGTTAAAACTGAGTATTAGGAATCTCCAACAATCCCCGCTCGATTCGCTACTCCGAATGCTGTGGCGACGGGAGTATGTGAATAAACATGGCTTGATTCTAATGAGGAAGAAGGAAAATAATTATCACACATTCCCGAATCTAATACCAGTTCAAAAAATAGTGCAACTGTAGGCCCGTGTTCCAAACGGATATCCAGTCAATCAGTTCCCATCTAAAATCTAAAATCTAAAATCTAAAATCTAAAATCTAAAATCTAAAATCTAAAATCTAAAATGGTAGAAGCCGAAGGCTTGACCGAAAGAGAGGATACTATAGTCCAGGACGCACGGGTAGTCAGAAACCGGGTTTTTTCATAGCAAGAGTTCGTTATAGCCCGCCGAAACGATCAAAAACCCGGTTTCGAGGCGTCGTCCATCCGTCCTGGATTGTACTAGAAACCTGCTACCTGAGAATCTTGAGACTCTCACCAGTTCCAGGTCTAGTTATAAAAAAGAACTAAACTGTCTGTGTGTAGTAGTCTAAATGATGGTACTGGATGCTTCTAGGCATCTGTAAACCCTCTCACAGCTAGTGGCTCAAGGATATACATACGGGTTTTGCAGGGTTCCCGGCTGATGGCGCTAAAAACTCTGCATTTTTGACGGGGATGTAGTCCCCGTGCCGTGTTCCTCTTTGGACTAAAGTCACAAAGTTTCTATACTTCCCATATTTATTTATGAAAACCGTTCTGATTGTAGAGGACGATTTGGTTAATGCTCGGGTTTTTTCCAAAATTCTGACTAAGCGGGGGGGCTTAGCCGTGAAGCACACGGAAAATGTTGAAGAGGTGATGCAGATTGCTGCCAACGGCGAAGCTGATTTGATTTTAATGGATGTGTCACTTTCGCGCAGCGTGTACCAGGGCAAATCTGTTGACGGCATTAAGATTACTCAACTGCTCAAAGCTGACCCGCAAACGGCCTCGCTGCCGATTATTTTGGTGACTGCTCACGCGATGGCTGGTGATAAAGAAACATTTCTGGATCAAAGCGGTGCCGACGGTTACATCTCTAAACCTGTGGTAGACCATCAAGAGTTTGTTAATCAAATCAAGGCTTTGCTGCCTGATTGAGTGAACCATATATGCAGAAGGAATAAGAAGGAAGAAGGAAAAAGGAAGAAGGAAGAAAGAATTGTTTGTTTGAACCAACAAACAATTAAAACTCTCTTATTTACAAAGTTTGCTTAAACTCTGAATCTTCCTTCTTCCTTCTTCCTTTCTATGTCTCATCGCACAATGCTATGAGTTCGCACTTGTAATTTGTGAGGACAAATTTGAGATTTTTATGACGAGTGAAATAGGAGTGTGCGTTGCGACGAGGAGCGAAATTATTCGATCGCCCCGTGCAACATCATTCACTCAGCTCATTGCAGAAGCTAAACTGCGATTAGTCTTCATCCTCATCGAAGTCAAAACCAATATCATCTTCATCGTCAGCGTCAGGCCCCAAGGCATCGTCTTCAGACTCAGCGACAAACTCGTCTTCATCAACCTCAACTTCCTCAAAATCCTCATCAGGCTCAAGATCGGCTCCGCGGCCAATTTCATAGCCGCTTTCGATCGTGTAAGCACGGCGGGCAGTGCGATCGTCAAGTACGACATCTTCTTGTAAATCGTGGATGTCGTCATCAAATACGGCACCATCAAAACCCGCATCCTGAACCCCAGCATCCTCATAGGCATTGAAGCCAGTACCGGCAGGAATCAGGCGGCCGATAATGACATTTTCCTTGAGGCCCCGCAGCCAGTCAGATTTACCTTCGATCGCAGCTTCGGTCAACACCCGCGTTGTCTCCTGGAAGGAAGCTGCGGAGATGAAGCTATCTGTATTCAGCGAGGCTTTGGTAATTCCCAGTAAGACGGGAGTATAGTCCGCCGGCGCCCCGCCAGTAATTGACATGGCTTCGTTCACTTGTTCTACTTGTCGCAACTCTACTAATTCGCCGGGGAGCATGGTGGTATCGCCGCCGTCTTCCATCCTGACTTTGTTGGTCATCTGGCGGACGATGACCTCGATGTGTTTGTCGGAAATATCGACGCCCTGAGACTGATAAACTGACTGCACTTCGTTGACTAAAAAGGTCTGCACTTGCTGGAAACTCTCTAAGGCTGCTTCAAAGGTAGATTGCCGCTCTTTGAGTACGTGGAAGAATACTTCGAGTATTTCGTGAGGGTTGGCGGGCCCATCGGTCAAGGCTTCGGCGACGCCTACGCGCTGTCCATCGGATACGATGGGGTTTTGACCGGGTAATAGGGGATATTCTTCAATCCGGCCGTCGTCCTCAATGACGGCAAGTTCGACAATGTCGTCGTCTGTGACGACGCGAGCTGTGCCGGGTCGCTTGGCTAATATGCAGGCTTCTTTGGGCTTTCGTCCTTCGAGAAGTTCTTCAATCCGGGGCAAACCTTGAATGATGTCTCCAGTTTTTGCGCGCTCAAATACGAGAATGACTAGGTTGTCGCCCCGCTGCACTAGGTCGCCGTCGTCTACGTGCAGGACTGCACCGGCGGAAACCCGGTAAGGACGGGCTACCCTGAGCACAAGTTTGGCGGGTTCTGTCTCGGAGGCGGGGACTATTTTTACGACTTGGCCGGATTCTTCGAGTGTAACTCCGGGGGCTATTTGGGTACCGGCGACGAGGAGTTGACCGGGACTGACGCCGGGGGTACTGGCTACGGAGATGGAAATGGAGTCGGCATCTCGCATGACTAATAGGCGGCGTACTGGTTCGCCGTGGCCTTCGCGGATGCCTCGGACGATGCCGGCTTCTTTGCAGAGAATTTCGGTGCGGGCGACTACTGCTCCGGGGGCGATCGATTGTCCATCTTCGACTAATAGCCGGGTGTGGGTGCTGCCTTGGGTGGGGTCGGCGGAGACATCTCGCCGAATTACGAGGGATTCCAAAATTACTAGCTGCAAGCGGAAGGTCTTGGAGGTTCGATCGCTCCCATCATCCACGGCTACCGCCAACTCCTGCGACGCATCTTCGGCGGAACCCCAAGCGGGCCCAGAACCATCGGCGCCAAAAGCTGTAGCATCTTCTTCGTCCGGCAATAGCTCGATATCTGCGGCCAGTTGCGGAGCTCCGGAGCCAATTTCCAAGATAAGCTGAGTCCGCAGTAGTTCCAATCCTTCGACTGATTTGACGCGCTCTCCATCTTTGTAAGGAAGTCGCTGCACTGCTTTCAAGGAGATGGACTCGTTGAGGGCGGTCTGTGAGGGCACGGGTGGCTTGTCGGGTACGGGAAATTCGACGACGGGCCGCAGCAATAAAGCGGGGCCTTCGGGGGTTTCGATATATTCGGCATAGCCCAATTCTTCGGCAATCAAGCCTGGGAAAATTTCTTGGCCGGCGTTGACGATTTGACCTTCTCCGAATGTTAGGGGGGGGCGGTCTACTACATGGAGGGTGCCTGGTTTGATGACTATTTCCCGGAGGATGTCGTTTTTCTGGGTGATTTCTACTGCTCCGCTGGTTTGGCAGAAGATGTCTTTGACGACTTCTGTGCCGGCTTCGACGTATTGGCCGTCTTCGACTAGGAGGAGGGAGATGTCTTTGTTGACTTCGTGGCACTCTTCTGGTATCCAGAGCAGGGTGCCGCCTTTGACGACTTCGTAGCCAAGTTTGGCTTTGCCGCGCTTGTGGACTTCGACTCCGCCGTATTTGACGATGCCTCCTGTGGCGGTGCGGTAGCTGTCGTCGAGGAGTTCGGCGACGACTTCGCCGTTGATGACTTTGCTTCCTGGGGCTGTTTTGAGGGAAAACCGCTGTTTGGAGGATGTTTCGATGGTGTAGTGGTCGCGGCCGCCTGCGCTTTCGGCGCGGACGACTGCTTGGTCGAGGAGGACTTGGGCGGTGATTATTTCGATTTCTCTGGGGTCGGCGATGCGGACTACGCCGCCGTGTTCGGAGATGAGTTTGGTTTCGGCTATGACGCTTTCGGCGGGGATGCGATCGCTGTTTTTGACTGCTGGTTCGGCGCCGGGGGGGAGGTTGTAGACTTCTCCTGAGAGGATCCAAATGAGTCCGCCTTTGCTGGCGGTGCGGGTGGTGTTGCCTTGGCGATCGGTTTTTTCTTCTGGTACTAGGTCGGCAAATTTGGCTTCTCCGGCTAGGTCGGAGGCTACGTCTGTGGTGACTTTTTCGGTGGTTTTGCGGGCGGCGCGTCCGACGATGGGCACTTCTGCTAATACTTGGCCGGGTATGGCGCGCTGTCCGTCTTTGACCATGAGGGTGGAGCCTTGGACGATGGCTAGTTCGATTTTGAGTTTTTGATTTTTGGCGCTGGTTTTCCCTTCTTCAAATCCGTCGCCTTCAAATACAAGTTTGCCGTTGTTTTCGGCGACGAGTGCTTCTTCGCCGTGTCTGGTGCGGAAGGAGCGGGTACGCAGGTTTTTGAATTTGACTGTGCCGGGGAAGGGGGCGCGTTCTTGTTTGGCGACTTCTCCGGTGAATACGCCGCCGGTGTGGAAGGTACGCATGGTGAGTTGGGTTCCGGGTTCGCCGATGGATTGGGCGGCTATTATTCCGATGGCTTCTCCCATGTCTACCATTTTCAGGTGGGCGAGACTCCAGCCGTAGCAGTGTTGGCATACGGATCGGGTTGATTCGCAGGTCAGGGGCGATCGTAGGTACACTTCGCCTACTCCAGAGTTACCAATTTCTCCTGCTAATTCATCGGTGATTGGCTGATTTCGGACTGCTTTCTCGCTGCCATAGGTGACAATTTCTCCTGTTTTGGGGTGCTGGACATCTCTGGCCAATACGCGCCCTAGCAATCTGTCTTTGAGGGGTATGAGCACTGTTGCTCCATCGGTCATGGGTCGGACTCGAATTCCGCGCTGGGTGCCGCAGTCTACTTCCCGGACGATTACGTCTTGGGATACATCGACTAAGCGGCGAGTGAGGTAGCCTGAGTCTGCTGTTCGCAAGGCTGTATCGACTAGGCCTTTGCGTGCGCCGTAGGAGGAGATGATGTATTCGGTGACGGTGAGTCCTTCGCGGAAGTTGGTTTTGATTGGTAGGTCGATGATTTCTCCTTGGGGGTCTGCCATCAATCCGCGCATTCCGACTAGCTGTCGGACTTGGGAGATGTTTCCCCGTGCTCCGGAGAAGGCCATCATGTAGACGGAGTTCAGGGGGTCTGTGGCTCGGAAGTTTTTGACTACTTCGTCTTTGAGGTCTTCTGAGGTGCTGTTCCAGGTGTCGATTACTTTTTGGAAGCGTTCGACTTCGGTGATTTCGCCTCTGGTGTATTTTTGTTCGGTGATGCGGATTTCTTCTTCGGCTGCATCTAGGAGCGATCGTTTTGATGGGGGTACTTGTAGGTCGTCTACGCTAATTGAAACTCCGGCTCGTGTCGCAAACCGGAAACCCAGGTCTTTGAGTTTATCGGCCATTTGTGCTGTACGGGCCGTTCCGTAGTGCATAAAAGACCAAGAAATTAACTTTTTGAGCTGACCTTTGTCAACAACTCGATTGCGAAAAACAATTTCCTTATTTTCTGTCATTTTTCTGAGTAGTAGTAGTAGTAATTGGTAATTGGAGTATTGACGCAGGAGGCTCTCTTGCTGCGAGGCAGAGGGCAGTAGTAAGTAGTAGTAAGTAGGTTGGGCCCGTGGAACGAACCCCAACATTTCACTCACCCAACATTTCACCCACCCCTCCTTAACCCAACTGTATTTATTAGTAATTAGTAAGTAGTAATGGGTAACTTTTCTAACTTCAATCACCATTATTTATTAGCGATTACTTATCAGTCATTACCCACCACCCCTTACCCATTACTTCCTAATTATTTATCACCGACTCAATAGTTTGGTGATAAATAATCCTGCCCGGAGTAGTGCGAATAAACTGATTAATCACTTTACCCTCGCCATCTTCCCGAACCCGGCGGAACTTATATTCCTTCGTCACCATGCCGTCAGTCGATCGTTCTACTTTCAGCGGTTCTCCTTCTGGTTCTGTGTTTTCGATAGCGCCTTGAAACCTCACCCACACATAAGAGTGCAAGTCAACAACTCCTTGCTCATAAGCTACAACTGCGTCGGTGAGGTTGGAGAAGTAGTGACCGGCTCCTTTTTGAGCGTCAGGATTTTCGGCTGTCAAGTAATAGCAACCGAGCACCATGTCTTGAGAAGGAGTAACGATCGGTCTTCCGGTTGCCGGCGACATAATGTTGTTAGAAGCCAGCATCAGCAACCGTGCTTCGGCCTGAGATTCCAGAGACAATGGCACGTGTACGGCCATTTGGTCGCCGTCAAAGTCGGCGTTAAAGGCCGGACAGACTAGCGGGTGAAGCTGAATTGCTCTCCCGTCTACCAAAATCGGCTCAAAGGCTTGAATCCCCAAGCGGTGCAGGGTGGGGGCGCGGTTTAGCATTACTGGGTGTCCTTCAATCACTTCCTGAAGCACGTCCCAGACGCTGGGATCGTTGCGCTGAATCAGTTTTTTGGCTGCTTTGATGTTGTTGACTAATCCTTGGCGGATTAGGCGGTGGATGACGAAGGGCTGGAAAAGTTCGATCGCCATTTCTCTCGGCAATCCGCACTGATGAATTTTCAGTTTCGGGCCTACCACAATCACGGAACGTCCGGAGTAGTCAACCCGTTTCCCCAGCAAGTTTTGTCGGAAGCGGCCTTGTTTCCCTTCAATGATGTCTGAGAGTGATTTCAGGGGGCGGTTGTTTGCTCCCACTACTGTCCGGCCTCGGCGACCGTTGTCAATCAGCGCATCCACTGCTTCTTGCAGCATCCGCTTTTCGTTGCGGATGATAATCTCCGGCGCCAGAATTTCTTGCAGTCTGGCTAAGCGGTTATTGCGGTTGATGACTCTCCGATAGAGGTCGTTGAGGTCACTGGTTGCAAAACGGCCGCCGTCTAGCTGCACCATCGGCCGCAAGTCGGGGGGAATCACGGGAATCACGTTGAGAACCATCCAATCGGGTTGAGAACCCGTAGCGATGAAGTTGTCAATAACCCGCAAGCGTTTAATTAACTTTGCCCGTTTTTGACCCTTAGCATTAGCAATATCTTCCCGCAACTTTTCCGCTTCACTTTCTAGCGGAATATTTTGCAGCAAAACTTGCAAAGCTTCAGCACCTATGCCTACTTCTACGCCCGTCAGCGTGGAATCTTCGCTGTAAAGTTCGTCTTCTATTTCCAGCCAAGCATCTTCTGTGAGCAATTGCTTGTATTGCAGCTTTTCTGCATTACCTGCATTTAGGACCACGTAGGCATTGAAATAAACGATTTGTTCGACATCTCGGAGCGGCATATCTAACAGAATTGCCATGTAACTCGGGATGCCTTTGAGATACCAAACGTGAGCTACGGGAGCCGCTAATTTGATAAATCCCATCCGGTGACGGCGGACGCGAGATTCAGTGACTTCTACACCGCATCTTTCGCAAACAATGCCTCTATGGCGAACTCGTTTGTACTTGCCACAATGACATTCCCAATCTTTTGCAGGCCCAAAAATGCGCTCGCAAAACAAGCCATCCATTTCAGGTTTTAACGTGCGATAATTTATGGTCTCCGGTTTTGTCACCTCTCCAGTAATCTGACCGTTGGGTAAAGTTCTCTCTCCCCACTGTCGAATTCTTTCTGGTGAAGCTAACCCAATCTTGACGTAATCAAAGCGTTGTTCTATTTTAGCCATTCTTGACTCCAATTAATAATTTACAGTCGATTATTTGTGGTTGTTTATCTTTTTTGGTTGCTTGTTTCACGGCTTAAATCAATGTTATACTCCTCTATATGTGACGTGATTTTTAATATCAGAGATGACACTTGACGATACTCCAAAGTCATCAGCGATTTTAGAGATTGATTCTCTCGCTCTAATTCTTTTTCGTACCTCAAGAGCTTGCTCGAAAGTCAATTTGCGATCGAGATATCCACCCATGCGAGGAACTGGAACCTCTTCGCCTGCTTCCTTCCAAGTGACGTGATACTTAATATCGTGTATGGTTTTGCGACCAACACTGTATTCTTGAGCTACATCCTTCACTCTCTCTCCTGCTGCTAGTTTTTGCCTAATTTCTCGCACCTTTTCCCAGTCTAATTTGGCATTAGAAAGGGGATGACTTTTGCCTTGAGTGCGTCCTTTCTTAGAAGCATCTAATAAATTTTGAGTGCGAGTTCCACCCCAAAGGTGTTCTGGATTAATACAACTGGGAGTATCGCAGGTATGACAAGCATCCATCGAAGTGGGAACTTCACATCCTAATTTCTCTGCTAAAACAGCACGAGTAACTGATTGGGATTTCCCATTTTTAAAGTACCTGCCATAACCACCTTGACCATCCTTTGCACCTTGAAAAATTATGCAGCCGCTGTCTTGAATTTCTCCTACAAAACCGGGGGGAACTGTAGTGAAGTTATGGGGGATTTTTGCCTGAAGTATCTTAGTAATAGTGTCATACTGTACGCCATACTCTTTTATTAGGTGGCTTTTGATGGTTCCAGCTAAATATTTACGCTGAATTTCCCGAAGTTGTTCGATCGATAGTTTACCAATACCGGGAATACTTTTGCGTCGGGGAGTTTTGCGATCGCGCCCCATCATCTGCTGCGTATTCTCAGCCGCAGTTCCAGCTACGAGATGTGCTGGGTTGATGCAGCTTGGATTGTCGCAGGTGTGGCAAGCAAAATAACCGGAATCTAGAAATCCTGGTATCTTTGATTCGATCACTAATCGGTGGACTAATACCGTTTTGCCTTCGATCCACTTGCGCCCGTAACCATTTTTGAGCTTACTCCCTTGCCAATTAATACAGCCAGTCTTCTGGTTCAATTCTCCTTCTATTCCTGGGACAACTGTTACAATTGTCACGTCAGCGTCTCTCCTCTTAAGAGCGTTGATTCGCCTCAGCAGTGGTACGAACACTGCTGAGGCATTTTAATTTGAGATTGCCGATTAAAGATTAAAGAATTGAATGCTGTCAAAAAATCTTTAATCTTTAATCTAAAATCTTTAATGCCTAATCCTCGTCAAGTTCGTCACGAGAAAGCGATTCGTAAGTAGGCCGGGAGGGCGATCGCTTGCCCCCAGCATCTGCCATCAAATCCACCTCAACGTGTTCGCTGCCCTCGTCGGACGTATTCACCTTGTGCACGGCAATATCCAAGCACAAAGACTGCAACTCCCGCATCAGCACCTTGAAAGATTCCGGCGTACCGGGGCGCGGAATAGCTTTGCCTTTAACGATCGCATTCAGCGCTTCATTCCGCCCCTGCATATCGTCCGACTTCACAGTCAGCAACTCTTGCAAAGTATAAGCTGCGCCGAACGCTTCCAGAGCCCAGACTTCCATTTCTCCGAACCGCTGACCCCCCTGCTGCGCTTTGCCGCCCAAAGGCTGCTGCGTTACCAGCGAGTAAGGGCCTGTGCTACGGGCGTGGATCTTATCGTCTACTAAGTGCACCAGCTTCAGCATATAGGCGATGCCGACTGTGATCGGGCGATCGAACGGTTCCCCAGTTCGGCCATCGTAGACAATAGTCTTGCCGGGGTGCTTTTCGTTAAACACCCAAGGCTTGCCGGTTTTTTCGCGTGCCTCCTGTAGCTTGCCGTGTACAGTTTCCCGCGACTTTTCAGCCCCGTGCATTTCATCAAAAGGCACCATCTTGAACCGCATCGACAGATTTTCGCCCGCCCATCCCAGCAAGCACTCAAAAATCTGACCTACGTTCATCCGCGACGGTACGCCCAAGGGATTGAGCACTATGTCCACGGGAGTCCCGTCGGGCAAATAAGGCATATCCTCCATCGGCAGAATCCGGGACACAATACCCTTATTTCCGTGGCGGCCGGCCATTTTGTCGCCGACTTGAATCTTCCGCTTTTGAGCCACGTAGACGCGGACGACCATGTTGGCGCCGGGGGGCAGTTCGTCGCCCTGTTCGCGGGTAAACACCCGCACGTCCACCACGCGGCCTTTTTCGCCGTTAGGGACGCGGAGGGAATTGTCGCGCACGTCGCGGGCTTTTTCGCCGAAGATTGCCCTCAGCAGTTTTTCTTCCGGCGGTTGGTCGGATTCGCCTTTGGGGGTGACTTTGCCGACTAGGATGTCGCTGGCTTCTACCCAAGCACCTTTGCGGATAATCCCCTGTTCGTCTAGCTGGCGCAGCGCGTCTTCGCCGACGTTAGGAATTTCGCGGGTGATTTCTTCGGGGCCGAGTTTGGTTTGACGGGCTTCGATTTCGTATTTTTCAATGTGGATCGAAGTGTAGACATCTTCGTACACCAAACGCTCGCTAATTAGCATCGCGTCTTCGTAGTTGTAGCCTTCCCAGGGCATATAAGCTACGAGGATGTTGTGACCCAGAGCGAGTTCTGCCCCTTCGGTGGAGGAACCGTCGGCGAGCACTTGACCTGCTACGACTCGATCGCCCTCATAAATCAGCGGACGCTGGTTTAAACAAGTATCTTGGTTAGAGCGCTGATATTTTTGCAGTTCGTGTTCGATGCAGCCAGCATATTTTTGCTTCCAAACCGAAGGCTGTTTCACCTTGAGATCGTCGTATTCCCGAATCAGGAAAAGTTCTTCGCTGGAATTAGATTCGGCATCTACAGCCAGGGGTTTGACAATAATCCGGGTAGCGTCGATGTAAATCACCTCGCCGTCGATCCGGGAAACCACAACCATCCCGGAATCTCGCGCCGCCTGAGCTTCCAAGCCCGTACCGACTAGGGGCCGTTCTGGTTTCAGTAGCGGCACAGCTTGCCGCTGCATATTCGATCCCATCAGAGCTCGGTTGGCGTCGTCGTGTTCCAAGAACGGAATCAGCGATGTCGCGACGGAGACGATTTGCACGGGCGAAATCGCCATGTAGTCCACCTGCATCGGAGTGGTGGTAGTAAATTCTTGGCGGTAGCGGACTGCTACGGTTTCGCCCAAGAGGTTGTTGTTTTCGTCGAGGCTGATGTCTCCGGGGGCGACGCGCAAATCGTCTTCTTCATCGGCTGTCATGTAAACAGGCGCTTTGTCGCGCAGCACCCGTCCTTTTTCTACTGGATAAAAAGGAGTTTCGATGAAGCCGTAGGGGTTGACGCGGGCGTGGGTTGCTAAGGAACCGATCAGACCGGCGTTGGGGCCTTCTGGTGTTTCGATCGGGCAAATCCGGCCGTAGTGGGACGGGTGAATGTCCCGTACTGCAAACCCGGCACGTTCGCGAGTCAAACCTCCAGGGCCCAAGGCGGAAAGCCGACGTTTGTGAGTCAGTTCTGCCAGAGGGTTGGTTTGATCCATGAACTGGGATAGCTGGGAGGAACCGAAGAATTCCTTGATTGCTGCTACCAGCGGTTTGGGGTTGACCAGAGAAGCGGGGCTGAGGGAGTCGGCATCCGAGACGGTCATTCTTTCGCGGATGATCCGTTCTAAGCGGTTGAGGCCGACTCGCACTTGGTTTTGCAGCAGTTCTCCGACACTGCGGACGCGACGGTTGCCTAAGTGGTCGATGTCGTCGGTGGAACCGATGTCGAATTCGAGGTTAATTAAGTAGTCGATCGCCGTCAAGATATCTTGCGATGTCAGCACCCGCGTGGTATCGGGGACTGTCAAGCGCAATTTTTTGTTGAGTTTGTAGCGGCCGACTCGGCCCAAATCGTAGCGTTTGGGGTCGAAAAAGCGCGAGTTGAGGAGCTGTTCGCCGCCCGCCACGGTGGGGGGTTCACCGGGACGTAGTTTGCGGTAGAGCTCCATCAAAGCTTCTTCTTCGCCGAATTGTCCTTCTTTCTCGATCGTTTTTTGGAAGTATTCCGGGTGGCGCAGGGAGTCGTAGATTTCCCCGTCTGTAAGTCCGAGGGCTTTGAGCAGCACCTGGGCCGATAGTTTGCGGGTTTTGTCGATTCTGACCCAGACTAAATCGTTTTTGTCTGTCTCGAACTTGAGCCACGCGCCACGGTTAGGGATCAGACTGGCGTTGTAGGAACGGCGACCGTTTTTGTCGGTTTCGGATTTGTAGTACACACCGGGGGAACGCACGATTTGGTTGACAATCACCCGTTCGGCGCCGTTGATAATGAAAGTGCCGCGCTCGGTCATCAATGGCAAATCGCCGATGAAGACTTCTTGTTCTTTGATTTCCCCTGTTTCTTTGTTAATCAGGCGGGTGGGGACGTACATTTGCACCGAGTAGGTGCTGTCCCGGCGCTTGGCTTCGTCCACATCATATTTGGGGCGCTTGAGTTTGAAGTCTTTGCCCATGAAGTGGAGTTCCAGCTTGCCCGTGTAGTCTGTAATCGGGGAGAAGCTGTCGAGTTCTTCGATCAGCCCGGCTTCTAGGAACCAGCGAAAACTTGCCCGCTGGATTTCGATCAAATCGGGCAAGGTGAAGGCGAATTCTGTGTAATCTTTAGTGGTCATGGGGGTCCTTTTTCCGCAGTGGCTCTAGCTTTTTACATGGCGCCAAGGCAGGGCTTTTTTACCTTGTTGCGTTTTTTTGATGGATTGTGTGAGAGAATTTATATGATGTTTTCGATCGCCTGCCAACTGCTGCAACGGTTATTATTGCTGGTGGCTCGCAGTATTTTTGTGCGGATTTTAGTTTCGATCGAGATGCTTTTAGCTCTGATCTCGTGGTATCCCGGGCTGAATTCCCTACACTTTTGACTCCTAAAATTGACTTGACAGCTATTGCCAAATTGCTGAGGTTCCAAGTTTCTTCTGATGTGTAAGTTTGAGTGTGTAATTTTGAGGTATTGCGTGAAGTTTTGACCGATCCCGAAGGTTAGCGTACTCGCATTGTGTTGGTAGTTTCCGGGCGACATCGCAGTCGCGGAGACTAAGCCAACGCCCGATCGGTCGGTTCTTTTTATTATAGGACGCAAATCCGATCGCAACAGGCAACGCCAAAAGAATCTCCCATAAAGGATGAATCCGGTTTTTGTGGCAGGATAGAAATGGGATTGTCCCGAGCGCTGGCTCCTAAACCAACCTGTTTTCCTCGTTTCTCTGTTCTGCTATAACTAAACTGAAAAGCCGAATAGCTGACAGGCATTTTCGGTTGTCTGCTGGGACAGAGTTAAGAGAGAAACTCCTCTCAATTTAGCAACTTGCTCGGCTACGTAGTAGACGTAGGCTGGTTCGTTGCGTTTTCCCCGCTGGGGTACGGGGGCGAGAAAAGGGCAATCTGTCTCGACTAGGATGCGATCGCTATTTACCATACAAGCTGATTCTTGTATTTGCAAGGCTTTTTTAAAGGTGACTGTTCCGCTAAAACTAATGTAGAAACCTAGGTCTAAAAACCACTGGGTTTCTTCGGGTGTGCCTCCCCAGCAGTGCATGACTCCGCGCACGGGCCCGCGTGTTTGCCAAAAGTTCCTCAGCATTTCGGCCATTGGGGCGGCGGCGTCGCGACAGTGGATAATGACTGGTTTGTCAAGTTCCTGGGCGATTGAAAGCTGTGCCTCAAACACTTTAAACTGGTGTTCTCGATCGTCAGCTTTATAAAAGTCCAGTCCGGTTTCGCCGATCGCCACTACCCTAGAGTCCGAACTTGCTAATTCCCTAATCTGGCTGGCAGTCTCGTCTTTCCACTTGTCCGCATCTAGGGGGTGGAGTCCAACCGCAAAGGACACTTCTGCAAACTGGTTGGCGATTGCTTGAATACCGGCAAACTCTTCTGGCTCTACACAAGAATGAACCAGCCGAACTACACCAGCTTCGCGCCAGCGTTCTCGAATGGCTTCTAACTCAGATTTGTAGATTTCAAAGTTGATATGAACGTGAGTGTCGATGAGCTGCATGGGGGAAGCAGATTAGAGGTGATACGGGAGAGTCTTGGTGGGATAGGGCGAGGGGGGAGTGAGAGAGTCTGGGAGTGGGAGTGGCAGAGAGTGTGCGGGAAAAATCTTCCGTCTTCTTTCTTCCTTCTTCCTGCTTCACGCTTGACAATTAAGCATCCAGGATACCCGCCACGTGATTCATCCGTCCAGAAATAAAAAACCTGTATCCGATGAAACTTGCCCCCCGAATTTATCCGTGGGGTCAATGCTTCAATCGAAAATCGAAAATCGAAAATCGAAAATCGATTGACTTCTTCCCTCAACATCCATCCCTTCAATCTTGTACACTGCTTCGTTGCCGAACTTTCTGCTTCCTTAAGACGCTACCGAGGATGTTTCGTGTGGCTTGAGGGTTCTTGCCAAGCGGGACTTTTTACGAGCGCCGTTGTTGCGGTGGAGTACACCTTTTTTGACAGCTTTGTCAATTTTGCTGTAGGCCTCAGACATTCGCTGCTGGACTTCTTGCATTAATTCCGGGCTCGGAGCTGCGGCGTACTTGTCTACGGCAGCGAAATACTTCTTCATCAAAGTTTTGACCGCTGACTTGTAAGATTTGTTGTACAAGCGGTTACGTTCGGCGATTTTGACTCGTTTGACGGCGGACTTAATATTTGCCATAGTTCAGTTGCTGGAAGTAGGTATTCATCAGAATTATGGGTTTGAAACCCCGTCCTTCTAGGACGGCTTTACAATTCCCTTGCGGGGTTGGGGAGGTAGGGTTGCCTCCCCGCCGGGATATGGTTGTCCCGTTCTCCTTGCGGAGTAAAGTTAGCTTCGCCAATGTTTAGTGAGCTTGTTAGGCTAGCAGCACTACTTCAGGGACCTTAAAGTTGTTTAACTACTAGCGACAGAGCGGAAAACTAGCTTCGCATTCTCCGGTGTCGTGACTCAAAAAACGTAGTCAATTAAGACTTAGGCCCGTCAGAATGGCTTGTTAGATTTCTCCTTCAAGCCTCATGCCGTCAGGGCTGAGGTTCCTGACTGATACACCCTAGTCTCAAGATAGTCCCAAGACACGGGGATTTTGAAGGACAACCTTTTCGGGATCGATCCGCAAAAAGCTTGATTTTTAATGGCGGAGTGAGACAGCCACTTTCCATTCGCTCAGATTGAGATTCAGATTGAGCTGAGTCTGTGGCTACTTTTTGGCGACGCCCGCGCAATAATTTTTTATTGACTCATTTAACTGCCTGTTCTTTACCCCTGACAATACCCAAAGGTATGACACGGGTTTTACAGAGGCGTTTTGCGGTGTTTCCACCGTCACGAGTTAAAGTCACGGTTTCTTGCGCGCAATTTTCAAGTATACAATAATTTGGCGTTTTTTTATAAAAAAATTATCAGGTGTTGGAAAAACTAATATAGCACCTATTTTGCTTAAAATCCAATTCTCTGAAAAATCCAAGTTAAGCTATAACAAAGAATACGGGTTATTTGGGCTTCGGCAAGAAGCACTTACCGAAGGTAGAAGGTAAAAAGCTGAAGGTAGAAGGTAGAAGGTAGAAGACAGCCGGATCTGAAGGTAGAAGGTAGAAGGCAGAATCAAAATTCTCCCCCTCGAACACTCTCCCTCTCGGATATTATCGGGGTCGGACACTCTCCCCCTCTGCGTTCCCACCCTCTCCCTCCGCAACCGGTTCTCTGGCGGGCAATTCAAGAGAGAAGGTTGTGACTTGTCCTCAGTGTTGCAAAATCCTCGACAGAGATTTAAACGCTGCACTGAAGCCTTGGAAAATGCCGCGACTATCGCGGTTTAAGCTTGTGGACTGGTGGTGGCCTACTTCTCTAGGAGATCCCCACAAAAATCCCCAATTGTCAAGCAAATGTTAGTGAAGTTATAGACGGCATTCCTAATCTCCATGCTGCGAATCATTACTCAGTGGGTTGAGGCACAAGCTGAACTGCGACGGATCTGCGATCGCACCCATGACGAACTTGTCGTTCACAAAGAAGCCACCGTGCGGGAGGTGCTGCAAGCTGTAAGGCGCAGAGGCGATCAGGCTGTGCTGCACTACACTGCTGAATTTGACCGCATGACTCTAAATGTGGAAGATTTACGGGTGACAGGCGCGGAATTGGACGCTGCTTACCAGCAGGTGTCGAAAGAATTATTAAATGCAATTCGGCTCGCCTGCAAACAGGTAGAGGCGTTTCACCGACAGCGCGTACCCAAGTCTTGGGTGCAGTTTGGTGATGACGAGATTGTTTTGGGCAAACGCTACACCCCGGTCGATCGAGCAGGAATCTACATTCCTGGCGGTCAGGCGTCCTATCCAAGCTCGGTGATCATGAATGCGGTTCCTGCGAAGGTCGCCAAGGTGCCGAGACTGGTGATGTGTACTCCCCCCGGACAAGAGAAGAAAATGAATCCTGCGGTGCTGGTAGCGGCTCAGGAAGCGGGAGTTGATGAGATTTATCGGGTAGGCGGGGCGCAGGCGATCGCAGCTTTGGCCTACGGTACGGAAACTATTCCGAAGGTGGATTTAATTACTGGGCCGGGGAATATTTACGTCACCCTGGCTAAAAAACTGGTTTACGGGACTGTGGGCATTGATTCTCTGGCTGGCCCGTCGGAGGTGTTGATTATTGCGGATGCTTCGGCGAATCCTGTACACGTGGCTGCGGATATGTTGGCTCAAGCTGAGCACGATTCGATGGCGTCGGCAATTTTGCTGACGGCGGATTCGGTGCTGGCTAGGAAGGTGGTAGCTGAGGTAGACAGACAGTTGGCAAATCACCCGCGCCGAACTTTAACAGAAAAGGCGATCGCCAACTATGGTTTAGTCGTAGTAGTTGACTCGATCAAAGCGGCGGCGGAACTCTCTAACGAGTTTGCCCCGGAACACTTGGAATTGCAAGTTGCAGATCCTTGGGCTTTGCTCGACCAAATTCGCCACGCTGGGGCGATTTTCTTGGGCTGCTCAACGCCGGAAGCTGTAGGTGATTATTTGGCTGGCCCGAATCACACTTTGCCGACTTCTGGGGCTCCGCGCTATGCGTCGCCACTGGGTGTCGAAACTTTTATGAAGCATTCGAGTTTGATTCAATATTCGCCGGCTGCACTTAAGAAGGTGAGTAGGGCGATTAATGTGTTAGCCGAAGCAGAGGGGCTTCCTTCTCACGCTGATTCGGTGCGGCTGCGGACTGAAAATGAGGGAAAAACTGAGTTTTAGATGGTAAATTTGAGATGGGCGATCGGCAAAATACATAGGTAGTCCAAAACAAGTGAAATGCAATGAAAGGAAGCAATTCTCTTGCGATTATGGTAGCTTTACATTCTCTGACAAGCGGCCCAGTTTATTTGCACCTACCTACTTACGCACTGCGGGCTTAAGAAACCCGGTTTCTTCAAGTATCTTGCTGAAATGACGCAATTATGTTAAGAAATCGGGTTTCGGGGTAGGTAATAATGATGTTGGTGGGAAGCGCGAAATTGTGGAAAGTAGGCGACAATCAGCGAAAAGTTAAAGTCTAAATATCTGAAATTTAAAGGTGCATGGTATTGAATACTGTTTTGGTAGCGATCGACAATTCAGAGTTAGCGACTCAGGTATTGCAAGTTGTAGGACAATTTCAGCTAGAACCGACGGCAAAGGTGATTCTAGTTCATGTTGTCAGTTCTGGTAGGTCGGATTTTGACGCGGTTGTCGATCGACCTCACGCTCAGGGAGATGAGATTGCTTACCGAGAGGTGGAGAAGTTACTGCAATCTTATCAGGAAAAGTTGCCTTGCCAGAGCGAATTGGAGATTGTTTCGGGACAACCTGCCGAAGAAATTGTGCGTTTGGCTCATATTTATAAGGCCGATTTAATTGCGATAGGCTGTCGGGGTTTGACGGGTTTAAAGCGGATTTTGGAGGGTTCGGTGAGTGCGGAGGTTGTGGCTGAGGCTCCTTGTTCGGTGTTAGTGGTGCGGGCGAAGTAAGTAGGCTGGTAAATGCGATCGACTATTGCATTCACATAAACCAAGACATAGCCTTTCTCAGAAAGATGAGGTACTATCCGGCATAGGGCATAGGGCATAGGGCATAGGGCATAGGGCATAGGGCATAGGGCATACCTCACTTTTTTGAGAAAGGCTATAGCTATTAATATCATTTGTTAGTTGAATGCAAAAATTAACGAATTATCAAATATATGCTATTTTGTCAATTTACCGACCAACGGAAAAATAAAAAACTTCCCGTAAGCGATCGCTTTTAACCGCAGATTAACGGGGCTACAAAAAGGGCGATTCACGATCGGGATAGCTCCGCTTCAGGCTCCTTTGAGGAATTGATATTATGATAGACAAAGAACCAATGGCTAAGCATTATCATCTATGCCTCCAACTGCGAATTGTCTAAAAATTCCTCTGCGCGGTGTTCTGGTTGTTCCATTTGTTCTACAAATCTTTACAGCAGTGAGCATAACAGGCTGGCTTTCCTTACGCAATGGACAAAAAGCGGTTAACGATGTGGCGGCTCAACTTCGTCAGGAACTAATAGCACGCATTGAAGGAGAACTCAAGCAATATATCAACAAACCTCATGATATCAATCGTGTGAATTCAGTCGCTTTTGCACAGGGCCACATGGACATGGTGAATGGCCGCAACGCTAAGCAACTTTTAACCCAAGTGCAAATATCCCCTTTTGTTTTTTCATCCTATTGTGGCGATGCTCAAGGATATTATCTTGGTGCGACTCGTCGAGGGTCAAAAATCGCGATGACTGCGAGTAATAAAGAAACAAACTATCATTTTTCTTTTTATGAAATGGATAATTGGGGCGATCGGCAAAAATTCCTAGAACAGATAAACTCTTCTTACGATCCTCGCCAACGCCCCTGGTATCTTTCTGCTGTGAAAGCAGGGAGGCCTACTTGGAGCAATATTTTTGTGAATATTGTCAACAATGGTAAGCCGGCAATTACTGCCAGCGAACCTGTCTATGACTCAGAAGGTAAACTTGTGGGTGTCTGTGCCACTCTTGTTGTCCTCTCAGAAAATTTAAGGGAATTTCTGGGAAGTTTGTCTATTGGTAAAACAGGTAAGGCTTTTGTGATGGAGCGATCGGGTTCAATGATTTCTAGTTCAACAAAAGAGCCACTAATCAAAGGACAAGGTAAAGCTCAGAAGATGATTGACGCCGTGGAAAGTAGCGAACCATTTGTGCGGGAGACAGCTAAATATTTGCAGAAATATTTTGGTAACTTTGACCAAATTCATAAATCAGAACAGTTAGAATTCACCCTCAACAGTGAACGGCAGTTTGTTCAGTTGCTACCGCTGAATGATGGTAGAGGCATGGATTGGCTAATTGTAGTCGTCGTGCCTGAATCGGATTTTATGGAGCAAATAAATTATAATAGAAATACGACGATTATCCTTTGTCTGTTATCACTGGTAATCGCAACAGGATTAGCAATTATCACTTCACAATGGATAGCTAAACCTATTCGGCAATTGAGTCAAGCCAGTCAGGCGATCGCCAGTGGAAATTTCGAGCAAAATGCTCCCGACACTCTCGTAGAGGAATTGGTAACTTTATCAGTATCTTTTAATCAAATGAGTCACGAATTAAAGAACTCTTACCACACCCTTGAACAAAAAGTAGAAGAACGCACTCAAGAACTACGGGAAACTCAAGCCCAACTCATCCAAAGTGAGAAAATGTCATCTCTGGGGCAACTGGTAGCCGGGATTGCCCATGAAGTGAATAATCCCGCGAATTTTATTCACGGTAATTTATCTCATCTTAGCCAATATACCCAAGATTTACTAGAGCTAGTACAGCTTTATCAAAAGTATTATCCCCAGCCGGTATCGGAGATTCAAGCCAAGTCGGAAGATATTGAAATCGAATTTTTGAGCGAAGACTTATCAAAAATGCTCAAGTCTATGAAAGTAGGTTCTGAACGTATCCGCGATATTGTTAAATCTCTACGGAATTTTTCTCGATTGGACGAAGCAGATTTCAAAGCTGTCGATATCCATGAAGGCATTGAAAGCACCCTGATGATTCTGCAAAATCGTCTCAAGCCCAGACACACACATCCAGAGATTGAAGTGATCAAAGAGTACGGTACTCTGCCACAGATCGAATGTTATGCAGGACAACTTAACCAGGTATTTATGAATATTCTGACAAATGCTCTGGATGCTTTAGATGAGCGAGATCGGGTGGAGAAAAAGACAATTCGGATTAGTACGAGTCTGTATAACTCAAAATTGGTCAGAATTTGTATTGCTGATAATGGGTGTGGCATCACAGAGGAAGTCAAAAAACGGCTATTTGACCCATTTTTTACAACCAAGCCCGTAGGAAAAGGTACGGGAATGGGGATGTCTATTAGTTATCAAATTGTGAGCAAAAAGCATAAAGGGAAACTTTGGTGTACATCAGAACCCGGAGAAAGAACAGAGTTTTGGATCGAAATTCCCCTAAATCAAAGTGTTATTTAAAAGTGTGTTGTTTTACTTGAAATTGGATAGTACAAACCAAGCTAATTACCGGGAAAAATAATTGATTAAAGTTAATTAGAGCGAGGTTAATTTTTAGTAGTAAATTCCACATAAAACCAGAGTCATTTCACCTCTTGCTTTTGCAACAACAATGCAGGCAGAGGTTCGCTATCAAAATCAAGCAACTCACCAGCCACAGGCAGCCATTCATCATTTAGTTCTTGACAAGAAACGGCTATTAGCCTGTCAATCGATTTTAGATTTTAGATTAAAGAATTGAGATTAAAGAATTGAAGCATTGCTCCCACGGATAAATTCGGGGGGCAAGTTTCATCGGATACAGGTTTTTTATTTCACCGGTCCTGAGTCTGCGAAGGAATGAATCCGGGGGCTTGTATCCTGGATGCGAGGGGGTCAAAACTATCGTCGCCGGGGATGATACAGCATATTCCATGTAGATGTAGATCGCGATCAACGGGGTTTCGAGCAACAGAATCAGTAATGATGCGAGAACTGTAAAGAAACCCCGTGAGAGCGCGGTGTTCTTCATATACCTGGAATACTCTGTATCTATAAGGCCGATTTAATTGCGATCGGTTGTCGGGGTTTGACTGGTTTAAAGCGGATTTTGGAGGGTTCGGTGAGTGCGGAGGTTGTGGCTGAGGCTCCTTGTTCGGTGTTGGTGGTGCGGGCGAAGTAAGGGGAATTGGGCGTTGCTGAGTTAGAGTATGAATAGGAGGAATAATTTATGCAATGCCCAGAATGTAAATCAACCCATATCCGTAAAAACGGCAAGAAAAAAGGAAAACAGAATCATATTTGTGTCCAATGTGGTCGTCAATTCATCAATGAGTATGAGCCCCAGCGAGGTTATAGCGAGGCCATCAAACGTGATTGTCTAAAAATGTATGTCAATGGTATGGGTTTACGGGCGATAGAACGAGTTAAGGGTGTTCATCATACCACAGTAATAAATTGGGTAAAACAAGTCGGAAAACAGTTGCCAGATGTTTATGATCCTGAAGTCATCCCAGAAGTTGGTGAACTCGATGAATTACAAACTTATGTAAAAAAAAACAGACAGGATATGGCTGTGGACAGCGGTTGACCACTTTCAACCAGGAATTTTAGGATGGGTATTAGGGGATCATAGCGCTAAGACATTTGAACCATTATGGGACCAAGTAAGTGCATGGAAATGCTATTTTTATGTAACTGATGGATGGTCTGTATATCCCATGTTTATTCCTGATGGGGATCAGATTATTAGCAAGACTTATATGACCCGAGTAGAAGGGGAAAATACCAGACTAAGACATTATTTGGCTCGGCTACATCGTAAGACTCTTTGTTATTCTAAATGTGAGGAAATGCTCAAGCATTCTATTAAGTTATTAATACATTACTTGAAGTTTGACGATATTCCCATTCCTGGGGTATTCATACCTTGATTCAGCAACGCCGGGAATTGAACCGCAGGGACAGGCGAGATGCTTGTTCCACGGAGATTGACAGGCGGGAGGCGTGTTGCAGAGAGACTTACAACAGGCGGGAGGTCTGTTGCACAGAGATTGACAGTAGCTAAAACTTGTAGGGTGTGTCAGCCAAGAGTTATTGAATCGGCAGATAATTATAATGCGCTCTGACGCACGGATACAACTTTTTGTTTATTTATCATGTTAATTGTTGTAAAAATTTGAGAGTCCGTTTCAAACAGTAGTTAGACTGTCAGCAGGATAAATTTTGATTGGACTGTGACCTGAGTCTCTCGTCGGTTAAATATGTCTCGCCCAATCCGCCTTTTCCCAATAAAAGGATGAGGATGTGTAATCGCCAGCAATAGTGGGTCTTACAGTGACTTTAAAGTCGCAATATTTTTCTAATTATCACACACTCCGATACAATTCGGCGTGTTTATGAAACCGTTTAAAAAGCAGTTTTATTAAAACTTACTAGCTGCCAAGGCTATGACTAAAAAACCGCATCGCTTGATTCCGCAAATTCTGGCTGCTGCTTTGACTCTGTTTGGGGTGGCACTTTGTTCGACGCCATCTTCTACCTACAACAATCTGGGTAATGTCAAGTCAGTCCTAGGGAAATATGAAGAGGCGATCGTAGATTTTTCTAAGGCGATCGAGCTGAATCGCAAAGATGCTGATGCCTACAACCATCGCGGTTATGCCAAGTTGGAACTAGGGAAATATGAAGAGGCGATCGCCGATTTCAATAAGGCGCTAGAGCTGAATCCCAAAGATGCTTCCGCCTACAAAAATCGGGGTTTAGCCAAGTCTGTGCTAGGGAAACCCGAAGAGATGAATGCAGATTTCAATAAGGCATTCGAGCTGAATCCCAAAGATGCTAATGGCTACTTTATGCGGGGTTTATTGAATTCTATCCAAGGCAAAAAAGCAGAGGCGCTCGCAGATTTTAATCAGGTTATAGACTTGCATCCCAAAGATGCTTCCGCTTACAATAGTCGAGGTGATGCCAAGTTTGCCCTAGGGAAAAAAGCAGAGGCGATCGCAGATTATAATAAAGCGATCGAGCTAAATCCCAAAGATGCTGATGCCTACAACGATCGCGGTTATGCCAAGTCTGACCTAGGGAAAAAAGCAGAGGCGATGGCAGATTATAATAAGGCGCTCGGCCTGAATCCCAAAGATGCTTATGCCTACTACAATCGAGGTACTGCCAACTATGCCCTAGGGAAAACAGAAGAGGCGATCGCGGATTATACCAAGGCGATCGACCTGAATCCCAACAATCATTTTACCTACTTCGATCGGGGTAAAGCCAAGCGAACCCTAGGGAAAACAGAAGAGGCGATAGCAGATTTTTCTAAGGCGATCGAGCTGAATCCCAAATATGCTGATGCCTACATTGGTCGGGGTAAAGCCAAGTCTGCTCTAGGGAAAAACGCAGAGGCGATCCCAGATTTTTCTAAGGCAATCGAGCTGAATCCCAAAGATGCTGGCGCCTACTTTGATCGGGGTTATATCAAGTTTACCCTAGCGAAAAAAGAAGAAGCGCTCAGAGATTTTTCTAAGGCTATAGACCTTAATCCTAAATATACTGATGCTTACCATATGCGGGCTACTGTCAATTCTATGCTGGGGAAACAAGCAGAGACGATCGCTGATTATACTAAGCTTATAGACCTTAATCCCAAACATACTGGCGCCTACTTCGGTCGGGGTTATACAAAGTATGGTTTAGGTAAAACAGAAGAGGCGATCGCAGATTTTTCTAAGGCGATCGACACTGAGCCCAAAAATGCTAGCGCCTACTTCTATCGGGGTGTAGGCAAGGATAACTTAGGGAAAAAGAAAGAGGCGCTCGCAGATTATAATAAGGCGATCGAGTTGGCTCCCGCCTATCCTACTGATGTTTACGTCCGTCGGGCTAATGTCAAGTCTGCTCTCGGGAAAAAAGCAGAGGCGATCGCCGATTATCAAAAAGCCGCTGACTTGTACAAGTACCAAGGAAATACAAGTGATTACCAAGAGGCTATTAACAAAATTCAAGAATTATCAGCAGAGTAGCGAGTTAGAGATTATTTTGAGAAACCGACCGATGATATTTTGCCTTGGGGGAATACTTATTAAGCCGATTTAATTGAACCGCATAACCGCTGCAATCGGTAGAGTAGATATTAACCCTATTGCTGCAATCCCTTACTGTGCAAATTCTGCTCGATGTGGTGCATTTCCTTCATATCCTCACCCGCAACTATCCCGTAAATTTCCGTGTAGATTTTCCCGTATTTAACCTTCTCTAAAGCCGACAGGATTATCAAGTCCTTGCGATCGAGTTCTGGTTTCAGGGTGACAAGAATGGATTCCAAAGTCCCATCCATTCGGCAGTCACTGGAATATTTAGCCACCTCCTTTCCCCGCCCCAGTAAGGTATGGCGCTGTAAGCAAAGCGGAGTCGATCCATTAACTCGGAAATTGGCATCAATAGCATACAACTCTCCCTCCGAGTCTTCCAGCACGTCGAAGCCAATAACGCCGAAATAACCCTGTTGGTGAGCATATTTACCAATAGCGGCAATCATCTCAAAAAACCTACTCATGTCGGTTTCGCGGTAGTGAATTAGTCCGCCTAAATAGCTGCCCTCTGGAGTGACAAGTTGGCCGGTAGTGCCGATAAGCGTGATATTTCCCGTTTTGCTTACATAGAACTGCACGCAATAGTTCTGGACTTCATTCTTGACGAATTCCGAGACAATAATCGTATCCAGCAACTTAATATCGAGATATTTCCTCACTTCCTGCAAGCAGTAGTTCAGATCGCTGGCGCTTTTGATAATATAAGTGCCTTCTCCAGAAAGTCCGTGGGATGTTTTAATCAAGTAGGGGAATTGCTCTGGTAACTCAATGCTTTCGAGATTGACTTCGTGCAGATTGTAGCTTTCGTATTTCGGACATTGCACGCCTAATTCTGCTAGCGTTGCTTTGCTGAGCAAGTGGTAGTGGATGTCGGGATGGACGGCGTGTTTTTCTGGTTTGAGATTGTCGAAGGGAAATAGAGTCAGGAGTTTGTCAAAGCGATCGCTTACGCTGAGATCTTCGAGATAAGTTGAGCAGTCTATCATCTCCATACTGCTGTTGCTGAAGCCCAAATGCTCCCGCCAATAGTCAATCAGCGAGTTCGGCGGGTGATTAATCACAATTCCTGGGATGGCATCGCCTAAAACAGCCAGATTTTTCCAAGGTTCCTTCTGGCCAATCTTGTCGAAAGAAGTTTTGGTGGCTTCACTGCTGCCGTCTTGAATAAAGTATTTTTTCCTGTTGGGATAAGCAGCCCAACTGGCAGTTGCAGGATAATTTAGGATGAACGCATAACGTCCATCTGTGATGTCTGGAGCAAACAAATCGGAAAGAGAATTACCCTGAAAGTAAGGAAAGTCGTATGTTGAGTTCATAGAAACATCCAAGTCGAGTTTGAATTGAACTGTTTTTCCGGCCACTAAGTAGCTCGACATAATTAAAAGTAGGGTGGGCAATGCCCGCCCTACAAATTGAAAAAATGTTTATTGATGTCCAGCTAGTTAATACCTAGGAAACAAGATATTAGTTGCGGAATTTTAACTCTCTCCAACTAGAGAGAATGCAACCTCAATAATTTCAACGATGGGGGAGTTGTTTTTTCTTAGTGAACGCCGCCACCTTGTCCATTTCTTCGGTCATATAAGCACAAGCCATGTCGGTTGAGTTATGCGCCCAGCCAACCCGCCCTTGAGGGTCAATGAGGATGCACCCAGCTTCTCCTGCTACCTTAGATGTCAGAGTCTCAATTGCCATCTGCGCTGCTTCGTCTGGGTGCTTGCCGGACGCTAGAATGTCGATCGCCCTCTTAGCTAGAACTACTGGCATAATCGACTCGCCATCGCCTGTGGTCGAGCAACCGCCCTGTTCATTTTCTGCAAACAAGCCTGAGCCAATAATGGCGCTGTCGCCGACCCGACCGGCGGGCTTATTCATAGTGCCACCTGTTGAGGTACCGGCAACTAAAGTGCCACTACTATCTAAAGCTACACAACCAACGGTATTGGGGCGGTCAATAACTTCTTTTTCCTCCTCCCACTCTTCCTGTTGCTCATCCGCGATTAAGTCTTCTTTTGTACACATCTCGGCTCCACTTTCTGCTGCAAAATGTTCTGCGTGATCCGCTACTAAGAACATGGGTTTTTTATCCATAATCTTTCGCGCCACGGAGATGGGATGGCGCACGCCTTGAACATTGGCGATCGCTCCCCAAGCTAAGGAACCGCCTTCCATGATCCCTGCATCTAGCTCTACCTCTCCCTGGTTGTTGAGAACCGATCCAAAGCCTGCGTTAAATGTCTGGTCAGTTTCCAGAACCCGGATAGCTGCCTCAACAGCTTCTGCTGCTGTACCCCCCCTTGCGAGCACTGCCCAACCAGCTTCTGCTGCTGCGGTACAGCCTGCATTGTTCGCTGCAACCTTGTCTTCTGTGATGGTTTTTGCTCCACCGTGAACAATAATACTCAGTACCATAAGTTTCCTTTTTTTTATCTTAAGCTCTACTTAAAAAATTCTTACATTAATGAATTTTTAAGTAGTTTTTTCTCCCTCATAGTTTTATAGATTAGCTGTGTTTAATTTGGGGTTCTTCTATCTTCAGAGATAATTATTTTTGTCGAGATTGGTGTTCCTTCAGACCTAGCTCTTTACGAATTATTAATATAGATATGACCAAAGTTATGTCAATAGTGTGAGGCAATTTGGCTGCGAGTTAGTTATGGAAATTGAAAGATTTAGGGAGTAAAGAGGGGGTAAAATTTAAGACGATGCACTACACATTAACAGGCAAAATGGGTAAACCTGAAGAATGAGACTTTGAGAGAAAATAAGTGCGATCGCGCTTCACATCATTTCCGGTTACACTCATACATGATGTTGACGGTTGACGGTTGACGGTTGACGGTTGACAGTGAACAGTCAACAGTGAACAGTGAACTGGAATTTACTATTCCGATGCTAACGGATTTGATATCACATCACTCTGAGCCTTTCTGCTTACCCGCCAAAAACCCGCGCAGCCGCAACAAACTAGCCGTTTGACCCAAATTCAGCCGTAGCAGCGGCACTCCCCTGCGATCGCTAATTCGGCGGTACAGTTATTGCTGGGGGAAAATTGCTACTTTTACTGTTAACAAAAGTAGCAATCTTTTTTTTTAAACCGCAAGTAAAAGCCGATAAACGCATAGGCAAATTACCATTAATTCAGTTACCTTACTTTCCTGAAAGTAAGGTTGATTCTTGGTTCAGTAACTTTGGCTGCTTTCGGGATTTGGTGTTGCCAAAAATGCTGAGTTACTCCTTTCATCAGCAGGAAGCTTCCAGGAGTTAATTGAATTTCTAATTTCATTTCTTTTTGGTATTTGTGCCTGAGCATAAAACGACGAGTCGCCCCAAAACTTACAGAACCGATCGCTGGGTTTTCACCAAGTTCTGATTCATCATCACTGTGCCAAGCTACACTATCTTTGCCGTCGCGATATAGATTAAGCAACACGCTGTTAAACAATGTACCTGCTATTGCTTCTATTTTAGATTTGATTGTTATGAGTGTAGGTGTCCATAGATTAGGCTCCATTTTTATTTTGGAGTAAGTGTATGATTTACCTGCATCTCCGTACCATGCGCTAAGTCGGGGTATAGCGACTTGCTTGCCAAAAAGCAGGGCCACCTCTTGCTTCCAATTAATAGTGCCGTACAATTCCGCAAATATCTGGTTGCTCTCATTGTTATTGAAGAAGTCGCGGTACATGATTATTTCGGCATCAGGCAGAGATAATTGCTGACCATGCTTCTGGCTTTCTGCTTTTGGCTCTTCCCACAATGAAAGTTGAGTATACATAAATCTGCTCGCTGATTACCTTTTACTGAAATTTATAAATATACAGTTGTTGACACAGGCACGGGCCAGCTTTACCATTAATCATGTAAAGCTAATTTTAACATTTTAACAAGGCAAGGATAATTATTTTTTGTAACCTACATAAAATTTTATGTATTCACCAACCAAATCCTGAATCGTGATTTAAGATGAGACTGGTGTCAATTAGCTATGTACTATGAATTGCTTTCAAATAATTAAATCTGTTCTTGATGAAGCTTATGTCCCAATTCCAGGAGATGAAGCTAAAAAGGATTAGGTAATTAATGACGCACTAGAATACCTGCGAGGAGAATATTCTCACCTATCGCAGGAATCTAACATAGATTCTAGCGACCCGATGTTGACGGGGTTGTCACCCCGTCAAATGAAAATGAGATCCCCCTCCAACAATGTAGCGATCGAGCTTTGGACTTTTATGATTAATCTAAATTGTGTGGCCTGTCTTTGATTTTTGTGCGATTTCTTAAAGTAGGCTGACAGCGTTCCCAGTAAATTTTAGCGACGGCATCGCCCGGATTCTGACGCCAACACTCGGCAAACAGCCGCCCCGCTTTAGCTAACTTCCCTTCCGAGTAAAGTGCGCTAGCTTCTGCAAACAATTCCAGCCTAGCTAACTTGCCCTCTTTAATTTCTGGCGGATCAGCATCAAATACCTCATAAACTGTTACTAATTCAGATTTTCCCTTGACTTTTACCGTATCGAGGGTGCGGATTGCATACTGGGATGGATTTTCTAAACGCGAGTAAGTTTCCTGGGTGATTAACAGCGACACCCCATAATTTTTCGTCAAACTTTCCACGCGAGAAGCTAAATTCACCGCATCGGAAATTACTGTGCCCTCCATACGATTTTGACCGCCCACCGTTCCCAGCATCAAAGTTCCAGTATTAATTCCAATCCCAATCTGAATCGGCTCATAGCCAGAATTAGCGCGGTGTTGATTATATTCAACGAGGCTCTGCAGCATAGTAATTCCGGCTTTCACTGCATGATCCGCCGCGCCGCTAAACAGCGCCATAATCGCATCGCCAATATATTTATCAATAAACCCGTTATTTTCATTAATGACGGGTTCCATGCGAGAAAGATAGGCATTGATAAATCTGAAATTGTCCTCCGGCGTCATGCTTTCCGAAAGCGTGGTGAAGTCGCGAATATCGGAAAATAGCACCGACATTTCCAACTGCACTTGGTCGCCCAATTCGACATCAATAATGCTTGATTTATTTAGAAAATGGAGGAATTGATTGGGGACGAAACGCTCGAAAGCTTTGTTGAGTTGGAACAGTTCATTGGTAAATCTGATTCGCTCTGTTTCGGCTTTTTTACGCTCTGTGATATCTTGAAAGGCTACAATTGCATAAGAAATGTTGTCCTTTTCATCATAGATGGGAGTACCCCAAGCCTCGATCGGAATAATCTTGTCGCCTTGGTGGATTTCCATATCCTCAGCGGTGGCACTTTCGCCCTTCAACGCTCGCACAATTGGCAAGTCACCATAGGGATATTCCTGCTCTGTTCCCGCTTGATAGACTTGATAAACCTCTGGTATTTGCTCGCTGGCGACTTGAGGAATAACTCCTTTACCTAATAATTGAATAGCAGCTTGATTACTATAGTAAGGTTTGCCAGAAGCATCCAGCACTGACACCCCGACTGGAATTGCTTCTAAAAATTGAGTCAGTCTGTTCTCACTTTCGCGGACTTCTGTATAAAGCTTAGAATTTTGAATCGAGATAGCCGCCTGTCCAGATAACACTTTTAATAGTTCCACTCTTTCTGGCGTAAAAGCTCCGGCTGTGAGATTGTTTTCTAGGTAAACAATACTAATGATTTGAGATTGATTAATCAGTGGCACACATAAAACTGATTTAGGCTGATGCTTTTGGATGTAGGGGTCGTTGGTAAATTGTCCCTCTCGGCCAGCATCATCTAGTACCACGCTTTCTTGAGTGCGGGTCACATAGTTGACAATTGCGGGGGAAAGTTCTTGACAATCTTCAACTGAGATTGACTGCAACACGGTGACTTGTTGGGAATTTATTGTGCCTTCAGCTTCAATTAATAGCTTTCCCTGGCTTGATAAAATTAAATAGCCTCTTTGCGCTCCTGCACTTTCCATCAAAATTTTCATCAATTTAGACAGTAATTTATCCAGCAGGATTTCGCCAGAAATGGCCTGAGAAGCTTTCATTACTGTGGTGATATCTAAGTGAGAACCAGAACCCTTGGTCGTCACTGAGGCCGTAGTTGTAGTTTGTTTTCTTCCTACTACTAGAATCGCTGACAATAACTGGGGATATCGCGTTTCTAAATCTATTACCTTAGCAGTGGCTCCCCATTGGACATAACAATAATACGCCTCAACCATGTAGGTCTGAGCAATTTTTTCTTTACCCCATTCTAGATAAAATTTGGCGGCTAGTTCGTTGGCAAGGGCTTCTTCGTTGAGGAATTGGTTTTGTTTAGCTCCAGCAATGGCGCGATCGTACATTTCAATCGCCTCAGCTTTATTGCCCAAAACGCGATGTTTTTCGGCCTCAACTAAATACCATTTATGCAGATAATTCATGGGAGCATTTTGCGCCCATTGGTGCAGAGTGGTTTGATGGGTTTCCACCGAGGCGAGAAGATCAGCTTGCTCGGTTTCTGGCTGTGTATGGAAAAGTGCCAAGTTCGTCAGGGCGGCATAAAAATGGAAAATGGGAATATGAAACATTCCCGATACTCCTATTAAAAACTCCTTGGCTTGGGCGATGTGATCTAGGGCAGCCGTGTAATTTCCATAGCAGTAGGCAAGTAACAGTTTGTAGATGTAGGCACAAGAGATCGCCGTGAATTCATTATCCTGATAGTGCTTGGGAATCATTACCGTTTCATCGTAGGCAGAGCCTATTAATAAATCCGGCCGAATACGGGTTTCCCTCAAGTTAGACACCATCTGCTGCTGCATATCCAAATAAACCCGACCCGAATATTGCTTCACCTGAGCCAAGACAGCCCTGTAACCGACTATTTCAGGTTCCAAAATATCCAGTTCTACCCCACTGTAAAAGTTGGTATTAAAGTAAACACTTATGCTGTAGCCAGCGTATAGAAAATTACCTGTTTCCATGCCCGCCGTGTAGCCATCTTTTGCCCTCGGTATCGTTGCCAAGAGAGCTTCTTGATGATGCTGAATCCAGCCACCAAACACCAAGAGAATTATAGACTTGAAGTCGGGCACATTGAACCGATCAAGCAATGAGAGCGCCAATTGCCCAAAGCCATAGCCGGTTTCCACCTCTCCCAAAAAGGCACACAACACCAACCCGTGCATCACATATCCCACCGTCGAGGCGGGGGCATTCCCAAAGGAGAACGATAAACTCACCATCATGGAGCTAAGTAGAGGTGTTAAACTCGGCATTCCCTGAAAAATGGGTGCAGATAACATTCCTAACAGTTGTATGGCTGCCTGAGCCTTGGCATCAGTCATCATCGGCAGATTAGCTAGTTCTTCAATCCGTTTATCCTGGAGTTGGCCGACAAGGGCTTGTAGCGCTTTACTAATCAAGGCTTCGTCAGGTGCTGTGGGTAGTTCAACACCCAGTTGTAAGAGTGCATTTCTGCCGACTGCGATCGCTTCTAACACCTTGCTCTGGGCTGTCTGAGCCGCAATTTGAATTTCGTAAATTTTAATTTTGTCTAAAATGGTTTGCGCTTTTTGCAAAACCTGCGCTGCCATCTGTTCCATACCCTCAATGTCACCATTCAAATAGGCTGTTTCGGCAGCAGCCACATACAGATTTAATGTCAATTCATACTGACTTTGCCAGCAGTTTGCTGTCAGTAGGTCAATTCCCGTTTGTAGATAGACCATTGCGGCTGCGTAGGCGGTAGAACTTCTTGCCTTAGCTCCCGCTTCTAAGTTGAGTTTTGCTAAGGCTTCTCGTTCGCTTAATTGATTGATTAACTCAATTGCTTGATTCAAATGCCCCACAATATCAAAGAGTTTTTTTTCTCTTTCAATATCCGAGCATTTTTGTAGCAGTAACTGTCCAATTTTCAGATGAGTGGCTTGTTTTTGGTCGTCGGGAATCAATGAATAAGCTGCTTGCTGAACGCGATCGTGCAGGAACTTGTAAGTTGGATTAGCAACAGACTGATTCGGGGATTGAGCATCTGCTTGAATGAAGTTATAGCCTTCTGCAATCACTAAAATAAGTCCTTCTTCCAAAGCTTTCCACAGCGCTGATGCCGTTGGTTCGGGTAATTCTTCGCTGACTATTGCCAATGTATCTAAATCAAACTGCGCCCCAATGCAGGCGGCAAGTTTGAGAACCTCCTGAGTAATGGCCGGCAACTTCTGCAATTGCACCGCCATAAACTCCACAACATCCGAGGCGTGGGTAAGTCTAGCTTGAGCAATATCGCACTGCCAATGCCCTTGACTGCCCCCCTTAGTAAGGGGGGATTGAGGGGGGTTAAAAATAATTTGACCATCTTCATACAGCGACTTGAGGAATTGAGTAGAGAAAAAGGGATTACCTTTGGTTTTTTGATAAACCAATTCTGTCAAGGGTTCGGCCAAAGATAAGTCGCAAATCAGCGTATCTGCCACTAACTGATTAATATCTGCTAAACTCAACGGTTGCAGGGTAATAGTATTCACCACTGCCCCAGACTTCACAATCTCATCCACTGTCAAAATAAACGGATGAGCCGGTGACACCTCATTATCCCGATAAGCACCTAACACTAACAGATGCCCCCTATCCTCCATTAACACTTGTAGCAACTTCAGGGATGCCGAATCCGCCCACTGCAAATCATCTAAAAATATCACTAATGGATGTTCTGCTGTGGTAAATACTTGCACAAATTTCTGCATCAACAGATTGAAGCGATTCTGTGCAGCAGTCCCCGAAAGTTCTAACGCAGGATTTTGAGCGCCAATGATGCGTTCTAATTCAGGAATTACCTCAATCAGCACTTGCCCGCTATCACCCAATGCGGTCAGAATATGGGTTTTCCATGTTTGTAATTGAGCGTCACTTTCTGATAATAATTGCCCCATCAATTCCCGAAATGCTTGCACAAATGCACTGAAAGGAATATTGCGTTGAAATTGGTCGTATTTGCCTTTGATAAAATAGCCACGCTGTCTGGCGATCGGCTTGTGGACTTCATTTACTAGTGCGGTTTTACCAATCCCAGAAAAGCCAGCTACCAGCATCATTTCGGCGCTACCTGTACTGACTCGTTCAAACGACGCTAATAGTTTATAAACTTCACTTTCTCTGCCGTATAGTTTTTCTGGTATCAGGAAACGGTCTGTAATATCTCGCCTTCCCAAGTCAAATTCTTCTATGCTATCGGTGTGTTGTAATTGAAGCAGACACATTTCTAAATCATGCTTGATCCCCAAGGCAGTTTGATAGCGGTTTTCGGCATTCTTCGCCATCAATTTACTGACAATTTGCGAGACAATTAGGGGGATTTCTGGCTCGATTTCGTGCGGAGGAACTGGCTGTCTAGCAATATGGCAGTGAACTATCTCTAAAGCATCTTTTGTCTCAAAAGGCAATTTTCCTGTCAGCAATTCGTAGAAGGTGACGCCGAGGGAGTAAAAGTCAGTACGGTAATCGAGAGTGCGATTCATCCTGCCAGTTTGTTCTGGCGAGATATAAGCAAGGGTTCCTTCCAGAACGCCGGGGTTTTTCAGGGTTGGCGTTTCTCGCGTTAACTGAGTAGAAATACCAAAGTCGATAATTTTTAATTGTCCCGTTTCCGGGTTGTAAACAATATTCGAGGGGTTAATATCTTTGTGGATGATGTTGGCGCTGTGAATTTGCCCTAAAATTTCTGTAGTTGCGATCGCAATTTGTAAAAATTCCTCCAGAGTAAACTTTCGCTGCTGCATCCAAATTGTCAAGGATTCCCCGCCAAAGTCCTCCACAAACATCACGAGGCTGTTTTGGTATTTTTGCAAGTCATATACTCGCACGACTCCCGCCTCTTTCAACTCTTGGGTGATGCGGTATTCGGTGCGGTAGCGCACCAATTCTTGAGGTGTGGGGTAGTTTTCTTTGAGCAGTTTGAGGATAATTGGCTCTTTATCTGCTTCCCCAATCGCCCGGTAAACCAGAGAGTTGACACTTTCGTAAAGCAGCGTCTGGACGGCAACGCCTGGAATCGAGAGCATATTGATTTTTTGGGTAAAAATTAAAGCTAACTCAAAAGGCACCAGCTTTGTGTATAGAATAGCACGTTAGAAAGGTAATTTTTTTTGTAACAAATCTTTAGTTTTTAATGTAGCGATCGAGCTTTGGACTTTTATGATTAATCTAAATTGTGTGGCCTGTCTTTAATTTTTGTGCGACTCGCCAATGCAGACTGACAGCGTTCCCAATAAATTTTAGCAGCGCGATCGCCCGGATTCTGACGCCAACACTCGGAAAACAGCCGCCCTGCTTTAGCTAACTTCCCTTCCGAGTAAATTGCCAAGGCTTCTGCAAACAATTCCAGCGTAGCTAACTTACCCTCTTTAATTTCTAGCGGGTCAGCATCAAACACCTCATAAACTGTTACTAATTCAGATTTTCCCTTGACTTTTACCGTATCGAGGGTGCGGATTGCGTAGTCGGATGGATTTTCTAAGCGCGAGTAAGTTTCCTGAGTGATTAATAGCGACACCCCATAATTTTTCGTCAAACTTTCCACGCGAGAAGCTAAATTCACCGCATCGCTGATTACCGT